>DXGR01000088.1 GCA_019113825.1 Candidatus Stackebrandtia excrementipullorum
GGCAGCTGCGGGTCGGTCGGGTCCGCAGGCAGTGCCGGGTCCTCGACCGGCAGTACGGGATTGGTCGCGATGGGGTTGGCCGTCGCGGTCGAGCCGAGTCCGAAGACGACGAAGCCTGCCGCCGCGGCTACGGCCACGGCCGCCGTCTTACGCGAAAAACGGTGCATTGGTGAAGTCCCCCTCAAGTTGCCGGTTGACAGGGCGTACGGCAACGTGTGAAGCCGTACGGTCACGACTCACCGTAGTTGTGCATGTGCAGATTGGGTGGCCGGTTTCGCCATATTGGGTCGGTTCCCGTTCCTGGCGCTGTGGTCGTCGACGCCGCGCCGGGCTCTACCGTGGGCGGCCGTATCCGTAGACGGGCATTTGGTCGACGGGTGCTACCTGGACGGTCTGACCGGACGTGGGAGCGTGAATGATCTTTCCGTCTCCCACATAGACGGCCACGTGCCGCAGGTCGTCGTAGTAGAAGACGAGATCACCGGGTTGCAGCTGGTCGGCGCCGATACGGGCCACGGCGTCGTACTGCGCGTGGGTGCTGTGCGGCAGATGAACACCGGCGGCCGCCCAAGCCGCACTGGTCAAACCCGAACAGTCGTAACCGGGACCGGTGCCGCCCCACTGGTACGGGGCGCCGAGCGCGTCATGGGCGAATTGAAGGGCCGCCGCCGCGGCTCCGGCCTCCCCACCGGGCACCGGAGGAGGCTGCAAAGACGGGTCGAAGCCATAACCGGCGTTCACGGCCGCGGTCCGCGCGCGGTCCAGCTGGGCCACGGCCTCGACGATCTCGGCCTCCTTGTCGGACCTGGCGTCCCGCAACATTGCACGGCGATCGGTCATGTCGTCAAGCACCCGTTGCTCGTCGTCAAGCGACTGTTGAGCATCGTCAAGCCGTGCCAGCGACTGTTGACGGTGGCCACCGATGTAGTCGAGCAACGACAGACGATCGGCCAGGGCGTCCGGTGAGCCGGTGAACAGCGGTGTGATGTTGCCCGATCGATACAGCGCCTCGGCGATGTGCCCGACCTCCTGCTCGACGACGGCGAGATCGTCGCGGAGCCGGTCGACCGTGGTGACGAGGTCGTCGTGGCGCTGTTCGACCTCGGTGATCTCGTCGGTGAGCCGGTTGTAGTCCTCGACGATCACGTCGAGTTCCGCGGTGCTTGCGGCAAGCTCGTCCTCGAGAGTGTCGATGGTGGGTTCGGCGTAGGCGACACCGGTGTGGATCGTCGCCAAGGAGCCGATGAGCGCGGCGACAAGAAGGTTCCGTGTCACACGACGCGACCGGATTACCACGGTCTTTCTCCTGTTAGGTCCCCGGGGGTGGCGATACATGCGGGGGTCAGCAATGCACCGTAACACCACACCCGGGGAGATCACAGGGGTGACACGCACCGGTCCGCGATGCATCGTGCACATCGCGGACCGGTGGGGTGTCGTTAGTTAGGACGTCCGTAACCGTCGATCGGCATGGCGTCGATGCCGGCAACGGAGACGTTCTGGCCCGACGTGGGCGCGTGGATGATCTGACCGTCGCCGATGTAGATACCGACGTGATTGAGGCCGTTGTAGAACACCAGGTCGCCGGGAGCGAGGTCGCCGCGGCTCACGCGAGCCGTCTGGTTCCACTGGGCCGAAGCCTGGTGGGCCAGGCTGACTCCGGCCTGGTTCCATGCGGCCATGGTCAGTCCCGAACAGTCGTAGGCTCCGGGACCGGCTGCTCCCCACTGATAGGGCAGGCCGAGTTGGTTGTATGCGAACTGGACCGCGGCACCGGCCGAACCGGATGGAGGAGGGGGAAGCGTGCCGTCGTACGACGGAGGCTCGACGCGTGCCTTGAGTTCCTCAAGGTCGGCCATCTCGTCGTCGAGGCGCTGCTTTTCCTTCTTCATGTCGTCGGCGATCTTCTTGTGATCGTCCTTGAGATCCTCGAGGAGAAGAAGTTCCTCTTCATAGGCGATGACCCGGTTGCCGTAGTCGGCTAGATCGGATGCCTGCCATGCGTTGATGGCACCCAGGACCGACATACGCTCCATCGCCCGTGTCGGGGACCCGTCGAGCAGTGTGCTCACGGTGCTGATGCTGGCCTTGTTGGTCGTGTAGGTCGCCACCGCCAGGTCGGTGGCCAGTTCTCGGGACTTCGTGGCCTCCTCCTCCAGTTCGGGAAGCGCCTCCTCGATGTCCTCGATGCGTTCGGTGGTTTCTTCAAGGGTTTCGCGCGCGCCGTTGTAGTCCTCGATGGCGGCTTCAAGATCTCCGGCCAGTTCGTCGATCTGCGCCTGAACCTCTTCCGGCGAGGGGTCGGCATAGGCCGTTTGCGGCGCGACGAGACCCATGGTGATGGCCGCTGTCATGGCGACGAAGGCCAAACGCTTTTTCACCGTCAGGCGTGCTCCTTCTTCCGATCTCCGCCTACCGAGTTAGCTGACGGGTTCGGGCGGGAAGAAGTGATCTTTACGATCGCGCCCTACCACTGCCTCGTTGTCGGCAATGGATTCACCCCGGTTGTGGGTCCCCGGTTCGCGGTGCTTCCGGCGATTCGGCGGTGTTGTCCGGTGCCGCCGGAGTTGGCGGCTGGGGGCCGGATACAACGGGGCCAACAGTAGAGGGGGATGAGGCCCGATTCAAGACCTGAGTGGGTCGTATTTGGTCGAAAAGACGCTGAATGACGCCTGATGTGACAGCATGCCGTCACGGCTTCACGCAGAGGCTTCATTTATACCCATCCGGGGTATGCTGGGGCCCGGAGGTGTCACGCATGGCAGAGTACTGGTACCAGGCCGATCAGGAGGCGTTGCTCAAGCGACTGCGACGCATCGAGGGGCAGGTGCGCGGTCTTCAACGCATGGTGGACGAGGACGCCTACTGCATCGACATTCTCACTCAGATCTCGGCAGCCAATCGCGCACTCCAAGCAGTGGCGCTCAGCCTGCTCGAAGGCCACCTCGCACACTGCGTCGCCGAAGCCGGAGAAGCCGGGAGCGAAGCGGCGGCGGCTAAAGTCAAAGAAGCCACCGATGCGATCGCTCGACTGGTCAAGTCGTAACCGTTCGGCATCGTGGACGGGAAAACCAAGGGGAGGGCTCGATGACCGTTCAGAAATATCGGATAGCGGGGATGACCTGCGGACATTGCGCTACGGCCGTATCCGGAGAACTATCGGCTTTGGCGGGAGTGAACTCCGTCGACGTCGACGTTGAAGCCGGGGAGGTCACCGTCGTCTCCAGCGCGCCCCTCGACATCGAGCGGGTGCGTACCGCGACGGAAGAAGCCGGATACACGTTGGCCGGGGCCACGACCTGAGTGCACGGAGGGGAAACATACGCATCGGGTCGGGGACCTCGACATGATGCCGCCGCTCCTGAGGGAACCGGCGGTCAGGCGCCTGCTGCCGGCGATCGCGACCGTCGTCGTGATCGCCTTGGCCGCCGGCGTCGTGATCGGGCGGCTTGTCGGTGACGTGACCGTAGGCCCCGCGCCGGAAGGGGAACCCGAGGCCGCCGCCGACGGACACATCCACATGCACGGGGGCGACGGTGGCGGGGACACCTCCGGCTCGACCGTGACCGGTCAGTCCGTGTCAGCCGGTGGGTACACATTGGTCCCGGACGACAACGTCTTCGAGCTCGGCTCGGAGACGTTGTTCGGGTTTCACATCGCCGACGGCAACGGCGTGCCGGTCACCGAGTACATGGTGCAGCACGAGAAACGCATGCACCTGTTCGCGATGCGTCTGGACATGTCGGGCTATCAGCATGTGCACCCGGACATGTCCGACGACGGGACGTGGGCCATCGAACTGGACTTCACACGGCCGGGGCCGTGGCGCGTCATCGCCGACTTCGTCGTCGACGGTGCCGACCCCGTTCCGCTCACGCTCGGCGTCGACGTCACCGTTCCCGGCGACTATCAACCGGCGGACCTTCCGGAGGCCACGAACCCGGACGTGGTCGCCGACTACGACGTCACTCTCGATTTCGTCCCCTCCGTCCAGGTCAGTTCACCGTTGTTGCTGACCGTGCAGGCCGACGGGGGCGCCGTCGAGTTGGAGCCGTACCTGGGGGCCTACGGTCACCTGGTCGTGTTGCGCTCCGGGGACCTGGGTTTTCTGCACGTCCACCCCGATTCCGAACGAATCGGTGACGCGTTGCGGTTCTGGACGACGCTCCCGTCGGCCGGTGACTATCGGCTGTTCTTCGAATTCCAGGTCGACGGCCGGGTACAGCGAGCCGAATTCACCCTGAACGTCGATTAAGCCGTGCGGGGTGCGATGATCGGCGCCGTGACTGCTCATATCTCCGCCGAACCCGGCGACATCGCCGAAACCGTGTTGATGCCCGGTGACCCGCTGCGTGCGAAATGGATCGCCGAAACCTACTTGACCGATGCCGTGTGCTACTCGTCGGTGCGCAACATGTACGGGTACACGGGCCACTATCAAGGGCACCGACTCTCGGTGCAGGGCTCGGGCATGGGAATGCCGTCGGCGTCGATCTACGCGCACGAACTGCTCGCCGAGTACGGCGTGAAGACGCTCGTCCGCGTCGGTAGCGCCGGTGCGTTGGCGGAAAGCCTGGAACTTCGCGACGTGGTGGCCGCGATCGGAGCCTCCAGCGAATCCGCGATGAACCGCATGCGCTTCGACGGCATGATCGACTATGCCCCCGTCGCGGACTTCGGTCTGCTGCGCGACGCCGTCGACACCGCCGCCGATCAGGGCAAACCGGTTCACGTGGGACAGATTCTGTCCGGCGACGTGTTCTACGGGGACCGCCCGGACCTCTACACCAAGCTCGCCCAGTACGGCGTGCTGGCCGTGGAGATGGAGGCGGCGGCCCTGTACACATTGGCGGCCAGGTTCGATGCACGGGCACTCACCCTGCTCACCATCAGTGACCACCTCGTCCACGACACCCACCTGTCCAGTGACGACCGTGAACGTTCGTTCGCCGACATGGTGCAAATAGCTCTTGCCGCGGTGACGCGCTCGGCCGCCTGACCGGCGGTCCGCTCCGGCTAGATTGGCGGCATGCCCGATCCGTCCCCACCTCGGACCGCACCGTTTGACCCCGCCCGGAAGGCGGCCAAGGCAGCCGTGCCTGATGCGGTTGGCGCCGTCGCTTCGGTGAGAACCCTCGGCACCAAGGTCGGGGTGGGACTTCTCGGGGCGGCTCTCGTGGGCGGCGCCGTTCTCGTCGGAGCCGTCATAACCGCAGACCTGCCCGGGGCGTCCGCGCCGATGCTCGAGCCGGACGTCGACGAGGGCATCACCGGCGTCGACTTCGCCAATGTGACTGTCACCCCGGCGGGCGGCGAGGAGTACCGGCTGGTCGACGGGGTGGCACTGCAACCCGGCCTGGAGGACGTCGGTGTGGGTTATCACCTCGCCGAAGGGCCGGTGTTCGCCGACGTCGACGGCGACAACGACCTCGACGCCGCGGTCCTGTTGTCCTGGAGACCGGCCGCCGGAGCGACCACGCACGCGATTTTCGTGTGGCTGTGGAACGAGGGGCGAGCCGAACAGGTCGTCGACCAGGTGGAATCGGAGTATCACGGGCACCTTGCGGAACTGACGGCGGTCGACGCGGCTTTTCGGGTCGACCGTACGGCTCCCGCACCGGATATGTCCGAGTCGACCACGGAGTCGATCCTTTTCGGCATGCGTGACGGTGATGTGGTGCGTCTGGACCCGTTGAGCGCGGTCACCCCCTGTTCTCAAGACACCGGCATGGTGTCGATGTCGATCGGCCCGGACGTTGACGTGCGCGTTGCACCGCACGGTGAGGCCGAGTCCGTGGAGTTCGCCTGGACCGACGGTCACAGTCACGACGGCGACCTTGACGGGGACGGTTGGGTTCTTGCTCGTCTGCACGACGACTCGGGAGCGACCGCCTGCGGCTGGGTGAGACTTGAGGATGTCCGCGGCTAGCCGTTCGCGGCCGGAGCGGGTAACGAGACAGGAGTGATGATGGAACGGCGGGAACAGGAACCCGACGACCACCTACGGGACGCCACGGTGGCGGCCAACATCGGGATCGCCGCCGGAGCGACGGCCGGCATCACGACCACGGCCGCAACGATGGCGGCCCGCGGTGCGGCGCCGGCAGCGGCCGGAAGCGGTGCGAAACTGCTGGCCGCCGGGATCGGCCTGGCTGTGGCCGGAGGCCTCATCGCGGTGGGTGGGCTACTGGTCGGTGACGGTTCCGGGGGCGGCTCGGCATCGGCGCCCCTGGTGATGCAACCCATGGACGAGAGCATCAGGGAGTTCGAGTTCGCCGGATCCGAGTTCGACAGCGGGTATTCCGTGACGGACCTGTACACCGAGGACGAGGCCGCCCGAGGGCTCCCCTATACGCCCGGAGTGATCGAGCACTTCCTGGTGGGTGAACCACAGTACGGCGACTTCGACGGCGACAACGACCTCGACGTCGTGCATCAGGTCTCCGCGTACGCCGGGTCGGGGCTCCCGTCGCTGTACATATGGTTGTGGGAAGACGGCGAGGTCGTTCAGGTCCCGTACCCGGCGGCCCACAACGAGGACTGCTACGACATGATCGAATCGTTTTCGGTCGTCGACGACCTCATCCGGGTGGAGACGACAAGCGGTGGTCTGTGCGAGGCGAGCGAACCGGTGGTCTTGACCTTCACCGTTGCCGTGGAGGACGGGTATCCGGTGCAGGTCGATCCCGGCTACGGTGCGGTGAAGCAGTGCGCGGGTGACTTCGACGCCGTGCTCGACGAACCGGTCGACGTCCCGCTGTACGTGGCTCAAGACACCGCGGCACCTCAACTGGACGCCTCCGATGTCGCGCGCATCGAAATCCTTGACCGAGAAGGCCCATACGCCATGCAGTGGCGACTGGCCCGTGTGACGGGCGTCGACGGAACGATCAACTGTGCATGGACGCCGAGATCCTGACCGATCGATCTCCCACTGGGCACTGTGGGGCTGTCCGAGTTGGTCGCCGCCGTGACACGTTCGCTACTTCAATGGTTGGATGTGTTATGCGGCAACATGACCCCCGGAAATTGACGTTTATCGCCGTGATCGGCACCATGTTGACGGGCGGGTTGCTCTTTGCCGGCGGCGTATTCGTCGAGAGCAAAGCGGCCGTCATGACACACCGGCCCATGGACAGGAGCATTGTCGAGTACGCGTTCGTCGGCAGCGAATTCGACGACGGATACTTCGGCCCGACCACCCTCATCAGTCATCAGGACGCGGTCAACGGGAACTACGACGCCGGGGCCGATCGGGTGCCGATGGTCATCGCCGGCGACCCCGCATACGGTGACTTCGACGGCGACAACGACCTCGACGCGGCCCTCGAGGTCGCGCCCATGGCCGGCGGCGCGACCCCGGTCCTGTACGTGTGGCTGTGGGACGACGGTGAAGTCCGACAGGTCCCGTACCCGGCGGCCTGGCCGAGCGATTGCGGAGACGAACTCGACGGCTTCGCGGTGGTCGACGACCACATTCGGGTCGACATGACCATCGGTGACAGGTGCGCGGTCGAGCTCGACCTCGAGACGGTGAGTTTTACCGTGGCGGTGGAGGACGGCTTCCCCGTGCAGATCTCACCCGGATACGGGGCCGTCAGCCAGTGCGCCAACCACGACCACATCCCGGTGCTCGACGAACCGGAGCAGGCGACGGTCCACGTTGCGCAAAGCACGGACGCCCCGCAGATCGACGCGTCCAGCTACGACCGTGTCGAGGTTCTCAACATGGCCGACCCGTACGGGACGCCGGGGACGCCCTGGCGCCTCGTCCGGTTGACCGCGGCCGACGGCACCGTCAACTGCGGGTGGACCCACTGGCAGGACCCACCGTGAGACGCCGCCGAACTCGTGTAACGGAACGGCCGCCACGGTTCAGCTGAGCGGTTGTCCCTTCAACTGCACCTCGCCGCGGCCTTCGACGACCTCGCCGGCGACCCAGGCCGGGACGCCACGAGCCACCAGCAACGCCAACGTGCGGTCGACCTGGTCGGCGGGTACCGCGACGGCCATGCCCATACCCATGTTGAACGTGCGTTCCATCTCCTCGGACGTGATGCGGCCGGTCTCGGCGATCAAACCGAACACCGGCTGCGGCCGCCACGACGACCGGTCGATGACGGCATCCAAATGCGATGGAAGCATGCGAACTATGTTGCCGGGCACGCCGCCACCGGTGATGTGCGCGAACGCGTGCACCTCGCATTCGGCGATGATCGCGAGGCAGTCTTTTGCGTAGATGCGCGTCGGAGTGAGGAGTTCCTCCCCCAGGGTGCGTTGCCTGCCGAACTCGGGAACCACCGTGGACAACGTCATGTCGTCGGCGCCGAGGAGTACGTGTCGCACCAGCGAATAGCCGTTGGAGTGCAGGCCGGAGGAGGCCATGCCGATGATGACGTCACCGGCCATCACCTTCTCCGGACCGAGAAGCTTGTCCGCCTCGACCGCTCCCACACCCGTGGCCGAAACGTCGTAGTCGTCGGGGCGCATGACACCGGGATGTTCGGCGATCTCACCGCCCACGAGAGCACAACCGGCGTACCGACAGCCGTCGGCGATACCCGCGCCGATGTCGGCGATCTTCTCCGGAACGACCTGGCCGCAGGCGATGTAGTCCAGGAGGAACAGCGGCTCCGCTCCGCATACGACCAGGTCGTCGACAACCATCGCCACCAGGTCGATGCCGACGGTGTCGTGAATGTCCAGCTGCTGCGCGATGACCAGTTTGGTGCCGACGCCGTCCGTCGACGAAGCCAACAACGGTTGCCGGTACTTGTTGACGTCCAGGGCGAACAGCCCGGCGAATCCGCCGATACCGCCGACGACCTCGGGGCGGGTCGTCTTGCGGATCTTCGACTTCAGGGCTTCGACCGCGCGATCACCCGCTTCGATGTCGACACCGGCGTCCTTGTAGGACGCCCCTCCGCGCCACGGGGTCACTTTGCGTTCGGTCATGCGGTCGCCTCTCTTTTCACCTTGCCGCCGTCGGCTCGTTTGTCGAGCCCTTCGAGTAGGTGCTTTCCGATCACGTCTCCGTCGGGAAGCGGAATCGGGTAGTCGCCGTCGAAACACGCACTGCACATGCGGGTTTTGGGTTGTTCGGTGGCCGCCATCAAACCGTCGAGCGAGACGAAACCGAGCGAATCGGCGCCGACGGACCGTCTGATGCCTTCGATGTCCAGATTCTCGGCGATGAGTTCGGCCTTTGTCGCAAAGTCGATGCCGTAAAAGCACGGCCACTTCACCGGAGGCGACGAGATCCTGACGTGTACCTCGAGCGCACCGGCCTCCCGAAGCATGCGTATTTGGGCGCGCTGAGTGTTGCCGCGCACGATCGAATCGTCCACGACGACGATCCGTTTGCCCTTCACCTGTTCACGCAGCGGGTTCAACTTCAACTGGATACCCACCTGTCGCAACGTCTGCGACGGTTGGATGAACGTGCGACCCACGTACGAGTTCTTGGTGAACCCCAGTCCATACGGAACCTTCGACTCCTCCGCGTAGCCGATGGCCGCCGGAATACCCGATTCCGGCACCGGGATCACGACGTCGGCGTCGGCCGGGTACTCCCTGGCCAACCGGCGCCCGATCTCCACCCGCGCCGAATACAGGCTTCGTCCCGAGATAACCGAGTCCGGCCGTGCGAGGTAGACGTATTCGAACAGGCAACCCTTGGGATCGGGATTGGTGAACCGCGTGCTGCGCAGGCCGTGCTCGTCGATGGCGAGCAGTTCCCCGGGCTCCACCTCGCGAACCGTCGAAGCGCCGACCGTGTCCAGGGCCGCCGTCTCACTGGCGACGACCCACCCACGCTCCAAGCGACCCAGTACCAGCGGTCGCACACCCTGCGGATCACGCGCGGCGTAGAGGGTCTGTTCGTCCATGAACACGAAACTGAACGCTCCGCGCAGTTTCGGAAAGACCTTCATCGCGGCGGATTCGACCGATTCGTCGGGGTCCGCCGCCAACAGGCCGGTCACCAACGCGGTATCCGACGTCGTGCCCTCGGCGTTGATCCCCAGCCGCCGGCATTCGGCTGCCAGCGCGGCCGTGTTCGTGAGATTACCGTTGTGGCCCAACGCAATCGTCGCGCCCGTACTGGAGGAGCACAGTGTCGGCTGGGCGTTCTCCCACGTGGGGGCGCCCGTTGTCGAATACCGAGCGTGGCCGATCGCCACGTGTCCGGTCAAAGGCGCCAAGGTCTGTTCGTCGAACACCTGGGCGACCAGACCGAGATCTTTATAGACGGTGACCGATGCGCCGTCGCCGACCGCGATGCCGGCGGCCTCCTGACCACGGTGCTGAAGGGCGTAGAGCCCGAAGTAAGTGAGTTTGGCGACCTCGTCACCCGGCGCCCACACCCCGAACACGCCACAGGCGTCCTGTGGTCCGGAGTCAATGGAGTCCAAGTCGTGATTGAGCCGCCCGTCGCCTCGGGGCACTGCTGCTCCTCGCCAGAGGTTGGACCGCCGCAACGGGGGTTGACCGTGCGCGGCTATGGGAAACGACAAAGGCCGCGGCAGGGTGTCCCGCGCCGCCTGCCCACGAGTCTAGCCGCTGGCGAGGGCATCATGCGAAGCCGTGGCAGGTCACCACGACTTCGGTCGGTCGTCGTAACCGTCCTCGCCGTAACGGCGAGGAGGCGGCTGCCGGTCGTCACCGCCGCGGTTCCAGTCACCACGGTGTTCCCGACCCCAATTCTGTTGACCGCCATCGGCATCAGGGCGCGCCGACCGGTCCTGTCCGCCGTAACCGCGGGTGTCCCATCCGCTCGAACCATCCCAGCCGGCGCCGCGATCGCCCTGCTGTCCGGACGCACGATCGGAACCCGAACCCCACCGGTTCTGCTGTGACGAAGAACTCCAGGCGCCGCCTTCCGGACCGCGTCCGGCATCGCCGCCGGTCCAGCCGCGCGCGGTGTCCTGGCCCCGGTACGGATCGCTGTAACCTGCCGAACCGCCGCCGCCTCCCTGCGAACCGGGGTCCTGATAACCGCGCCCCCAGCCGCCCGCGTCCTGCTGACGATCGCTCCAACCCGGTTGCTGCGCGCCACCCTGTTGCGACCGGCCGCCCTGGTCCCAGCCCTGGCCGGAGGTCGGGCCACCCGATGTCGGGTACATGCGTGTGGAGTCCGTCGAGCTGCGTGACGCGGAGTAACCTGTGTTCTGGTCCGACCCGTATCCGGCGCCTGAGGTGGGTCCGCTGGAGCCGTATCCGGCACCGGAGGCGGGGTTGCTGTACCCGGTGCCTGCGCCTGAGGTGGGGTTGCTGTACCCGGCACCGGAGGCGGGGTTGCCGTATCCGGCACCGGAGGTGGGTCCGCTGGAGCCGTACCCGGCACCCGAGGTGGGTCCGCTGGAGCCGTACCCGGCACCGGAGGCGGGGTTGCCGTATCCGGCACCGGAGGTGGGTCCGCTGGAGCCGTACCCGGCGCTGGCGCCTGAGGTGGGGTTGCCGTACCCGGCGCCCGAGGTCGGGCCACCCGACGACGGGTACATCTTGGTCGAGTCGTCCGCTTCGCCACGTTTTGGAGTGTCGTAGGAGGGACCGAAGCCCGATGACGGTTCGCTGCCGTAGCGGGCGAGGTCGTTGTCGTTGACCAACGGGCCGTTGTGGATCATCGTCGGGGCGTCCATGCCCGGGCGCGGCGACGAGTCGTAAACGCCAAGCTGACCGGTCTGGGTCGCGTGCGGTTTGTGAATGGAAGGCACGTCCGGGAGTACCGAGTCGTCGTCGTCATCATCGTCGGACCTGCCCTTGCGAATCAGCATGACGATGGCGACGATGCCACCCACGACGAGAAGGCCGCCCAGAACGATGAGAATCCACATCATCGGGCTCAACCCACTGGAATCGTCTTCCTCCACGGTTTCGGCGACCGTCGGTTCGGGTTCTTCGGAGGGTTCCTCCTCGGCCTCCTCCGTCTGCATGCGAATGTCCAAGGTCAGCATCTGCCCGGTCTGGGCCACCGCCTGCTCGGTCTTTTCGACGAGGCCGTCCTTGGTGAAGGTCACATCGACCGCACCGGCGGCGATGGGCTGGTTGATGGTGTACACCCCTGCCGCATCGGTGGTGGCGTCAAAGGTCTTGCTTTTCGAGTCCTTTGCCACCACCTTCACGCCTTCGATCGGTTCCTTGTCGAAGTTGACGACGGTGCCGGTGATGCCCGGTGCGTTCTGGTTGGTGCCCTCGATGGTCACCCGGCCGGTGCCGCTGCCGGTGTTACCTCCGGAAACGGAGACCGCCAGGCTCCCGGCGGCGGTTTGCCCCTCGGCGAGATCACTGTCGGTGCGTGGAGAGATGGTGACGGTGAAGTTTTTCTGTCCTCGCGGTGGCAGCTCGCCGCAACTGACCGAGGCGCCCTGAACGGAGTCACATCCACCCTGGTTGACCGTGAAGGCGGCGTGCTCTTCGATACCGGTGAGCGAGACGGCCGCCTCGACCGCGTCGGAGGTTTTTCTGCGGTCGGTGTTGGAGAGGGTGACGGTGATCGTGGTGTCCGCCTCGCCGATTTTGGCGGTGGCCTGGCTCGGGCTGACCGTGACCTGAATGTTGACCGGATCGGCGTACGCGGGGACGGCTGCCAGTGGGGCCACGACCAATGTGAGTCCGGCCAGTACGGCGGCGATCCGGGAAATTCCGGTTCGCCACATGCCACGTCGAGTTGTACGCTTCACTGCTCACTGCTCCTCGGCACGTGGCGTCTGCACCACGTCGTCGTTCATCGCAACGGCCACTATGCCCCGGATCCGCAACCGGCGGCCAGCGATGGGGGCGTGCCGTTCCCATTTGTCTGTCAATCGTTATTCGTTTAAGAAACCGATTGTGGGTTCCGTTCGTTGTGAGCGACCGAACATCGCGCAACAGAACAGTGGGTTCACAGACGGCTTCTCTAAGAAGTTACCGTTACGGTCGCCGGGACGAAGACGTGAACGGAGACCAGGGGGCGCCCCGGCGCCGATAGGAGCTCACTATGGACGAGGAAGTCGTAGGAAAGGCGGTCCTCGCGGCGACAATGGTGTTCGCGGGCGTCGCACTCGTGTGGACCGCGCGGGCCACCGCTTCGGGTCGACTGGGGCGCAACCCGATCGCCGGGGTCCGGACCGCCGTGACCATGGCCGACGACGAGGCATGGTTGACCGCGCATCAAGCCGCCAGAACGCCCACGGAGGTGGCGGGATGGTGCGCCGTGGTGTTCGGTGTCGCGGCCGCGCTCGTGCCGGGCATGCCCCTGGCGGCGTCCATCGCGGGGATCGGTGCGGTGGTGATGCTTGTCCTCGTGCTGGTCGGAGCCCGTCGGGGTGTGCGAGCGGTTAAAGCCGGCGTCGATGAACATCCGTCTCCCGAACACGGTGGTTAGGGTGCGGTGTGGCCCGTAAACCCGTGAACCTTGAGATCGTGTCCGACGCGGTCGCCGCGTTGGACGACCCGGAAGGGCCCTCGAAGCCGCAGCAACGTGATGCGGTTCGTGCCCTCCTGTCGTTGCTGGCTCGACGCGCTCCCGGTAAAACCGTTGAGGTGCGTGTGCCGCCTTACGGCGCGGTTCAGTGTGTTGCGGGGCCCCGGCACACCAGAGGCACTCCACCCAATGTCGTCGAAACCGATCCCGTGACTTTTCTCAAGCTCGCGGCCGGGCGTGTCACATTCTCCGACGCGCTGGCCGAAGGCGCGATCTCGGCCAGTGGGACACGTGCCGATCTGACCGATTACCTCCCGCTGTTGGAGCGGGGCGCACTGATGTAAGGTGGGTCCTGCCTCTCACGCGGCGTTATCTCGTGAACCTCCCCAGGGCCGGAAGGCAGCAAGGATAAGCGGGCTCTGGCGGGTGCGTGGGGGGCGTTTTCGTGTCTTGGCCGACAGTCCCGCACCGCCCGCGACGTCGTGGGGCCGGAGGCATAAACTCTGCAGAAGTGCGAGTTCTATTGATCGGGACGGGCGGACGGGAACACGCCCTGGCTCAGTCTTTGGCTTCCGACCCCGCCGTGGACGTGTTGATCTGCGCCCCCGGTAATCCCGGTATGGCCACCCTCGGTGAGCTGCGGTCGGTGAACGCCGCCGATCCACATGCCGTTTCCGCTCTGGCCGTTGAGGTCGAGGCCGATCTCGTCGTCGTCGGACCGGAGGCCCCCCTGGTCGCCGGTGTCGCGGACGCCGTACGTGCGAAGGGAATCTCCTGTTTCGGTCCCTCGGCGGCCGCAGCGCGTATCGAGGGTTCGAAGGCGTTCGCCAAGGGCATCATGGCGGCGGCGGGTGTGCCGACCGCGCGTTCCCGGCTGTGCCGGACCGATGCAGAGGCCTGCGCCGCACTCGACGAGTTCGGTGCGCCGTATGTCGTCAAGGACGATGCGTTGGCCGCCGGCAAGGGTGTCGTGGTGACCGACGATCGGCAGGCCGCGTTGAGACACGCGATGGCCTGCGACGCGGTGGTCATAGAGGAATACCTGTCGGGGCCCGAGGTCTCGTTGTTCGTCGTCACCGACGGCCGGACGGCCGTCCCGTTGTTGCCGGCGCAGGACTTCAAACGGCTTGGCGACGGTGACGAGGGCCCCAATACCGGGGGTATGGGCGCCTATACGCCACTGCCGTGGGCGCCTGCCGGACTCGTCGAGGACATTGTGAAACAGGTCGCGAATCCGACACTGGCCCGGCTGGCCGACGACGGTGAACCGTTCATCGGTGCCCTGTACTGCGGTGTGGCCCTGACACCGGACGGCATCAAGGTCATCGAGTTCAACTGCCGGTTCGGCGACCCGGAGATCCAGTCCGTGTTGGCGCTGTTGGAGACACCGTTGGCCGGTCTACTCCACGCGGCGGCCGATGGGACGTTGGCGGATCATCCGCCTCTGCAATGGCGAGACGGCGCGGCGGTCACCGTTGTGCAGGCGGCATCGGGTTACCCGGATAGACCGGTCGGGGGCCACGAGATCCACGGCGCCGAAGAGCCCGGTGTTTTTCAAGCGGGGACCGCACGAACACCGGACGGCAGGCTTCTCACCGCCGGTGGGCGGGTCCTCAACCTGACCGCGGCCGGGGCCGACCTCGCGGCGGCCCGTCAAGCGGTCTACGAGTTGGCCGAACGGGTCGGCTTCGCGGGGGCACAGTTTCGTACCGACATCGCGCAGGATGCCGCTGAGGTTTGACACCGCGTCATCGGGAAGGTCGGACCCACGATCTAGTCTTGCGGCTTGAGGAGGTAGCACCATGGCGCTGGCGTTGTACCGCAAGTATCGACCGCAGACGTTTGCCGAGGTCATAGGTCAAGAACATGTGACCGAGCCGTTGATATCGGCGATCGACAACGGCCGGTTGAACCATGCGTACCTGTTCTCGGGCCCCCGTGGCTGCGGTAAGACCTCGAGCGCGCGAATCCTCGCCCGGTCGTTGAACTGTGCGCAGGGCCCCACCTCGACACCGTGCGGCGAGTGCGAGTCGTGTCGTTCCCTGGCCATCGGCGGGTCGGGTTCGGTGGACGTCATCGAGATCGACGCGGCCAGCCACGGCGGTGTCGACGATGCGCGTGAACTGCGAGAACGTGCCGTGTTCGCGCCAGTGAACTCCCGGTTCAAGATCTATGTCATCGACGAGGCGCACATGGTCTCGCCGGCGGGATTCAACGCCCTGTTGAAGCTGGTGGAGGAACCACCCGACTATGTGATGTTCGTGTTCGCCACGACGGAACCGGAAAAGGTGTTGCCGACGATCCGGTCGCGTACACATCACTATCCGTTCCGACTGGTGCCTCCGGCGGCCATGCGGGGGCTGTGCGAGCGGTTGTGCGAGAGCGAGGGCGTCGCGATCGCGCCGGAGGTGTACCCGCTGGTGATCCGCGCCGGGGGCGGTTCCGCCAGGGACACGTTGTCCGTCCTGGACCAGTTGATCGCCGGTGCCGGGCCCGAGGGGGTCACGTACCAGCACGCCGTCTCGCTGTTGGGAGTCACCGACGGCGGGCTTCTGGACCGCATGTGTGACGCCTTGGCCGATATGGACGGTTCGGTTGCGTTGTCGGTCGTCGACCAGGTGCTGGAAGCCGGTCACGATCCGCGTCGTTTCGCCACCGACCTTCTGGAACGGTTGCGCGACCTGATCGTGTTGAACCAGGTCCCCGACGCGAAGACACAGGGCTTGATCGATGCGCCCGCCGAAACCCTGGAACGCATGACGGGACACGCACTGCGCATGGGGACGGCCACCTTGACCAGGTTGGCCGAGATCGTTCACGACACCCTGGCCGCGATGCGCGGCACGACCGCGCCCCGGCTGCTGCTCGAGTTGGCCGTGGCGAAGGCGGTACTGCCGACGGTGGACGATTCGTCTCTGGGGCTGTTGCAACGTATCGAACAACTGGAACGCGGTGCACCCGCCGCGCCGAGGGCCGTGGACTCCCCGGCTGTCGCGCCGCCACCTCCGGCGGCTGAGTCGGCGCCTCCCGCTTCCGCACCCGTACCGCCTCCGTCGCAGGCCGCCGCCGCACCTCCCGCGGCTGCACCTCCCGCCGCCGCAGCTCCCGCGGCTGCACCGGCCCGCCAGGCGCCGCCTCCGTCCCCGCCACCCGAGCCGAGCCCGCAGGCATCCTCGCAGTCCGCCGAGGGCATGGGCCTGTCATCGGTACGGGCTCAGTGGGAGCAGATCAAACAGGCCGCTCGGTCACGGAAGAAGACGGTGGCGGCCTACTTGATGGAGGCCAGCGTCACGGAGGTTTCCGGCAACGAGATCGTGCTGAGGTTCAAGCACGCGTTCCACGCCAACGCCCTCCAATCCGACGCCGCGTTGACCGTGTTCCGTGAGGCGTTGGCGGAGGTTCTGGGCGGTCATTGGCAGGTGAAATGCGAGGTCGGCGACCCGTCGCAACCGCGACCGCCGACACCGCCGAGTAGCGCGGCTCCCGCTGCGCCACAACGGGACTCGGCTCCTCAGCGTCGTATGGAACCGGCCCCCGCCCCGAAACCGACCCGTGTCTCCACGACCGACGACCCGTCATGGCCGAGCGAGGAGCCACCGATGGACGACGAGCCCCCGCCCGCCGACAAGCCGCCGCCACGAGCGGTGACCATGGACGAGGCGGTCGCGATGTTTGCGAACAAGGTGGGCGCGCGGCGACTGTGATCCTGCGGAGTTGGCCCGACGCGGCGTCGGAGGCAACGTTTAGTCTGACGGGTGGAACTCGAACAGCGAACCAAGGAGTAGTCATGTTTCCCGGTGGCGGCGCGCCCGACATGCAGCAGTTGTTGCAGCAGGCCCAGCAGATGCAGGCCGACTACATGAAGGCGCAACAGGAATTGACCGAAGCCGAGGTCTCGGCCTCGTCCGGCGGGGGATTGGTCACCGCGACCGTGACCGGCGCGGGTGAGCTCACCGGGATCAAGATCGACCCGAAGGCGGTGGACGCCGACGACCTCGAGTCGCTGGAGGACCTCGTGGTGGCCGCGGTGCACGCCGCGAACTCCGACGCCAAGCGTATGGCCGAGGAGAAGCTGGGCCCGTTGACGGAGGCCATGACCGGTTTCAGCGGTGGGCTCGGCCTGCCGGGAATGTGAGCTGACCCGTGTACGAAGGGGCGTTGGCCGACTTGGTGGAGGAACTGGGTCGGCTGCCGGGCATCGGTCCGAAAAGTGCGCAGCGCATCGCTTTCCACGTGTTGGGAAGCGATCGGGTCGATGTCGACCGTCTCGTCGAGGCGCTGCGGGTCGTGAAGGACGAGGTTCGGTTCTGTGAGGTGTGCGGCAATGTCGCGACCGAGGAGAAGTGCCGGATCTGTCGTGACCCGCGGCGCGGGGACGACGTCATTTGCGTGGTCGAGGAGCCGAAGGACATCATCGCGATTGAGCGGACCGGTGAGTTCCGGGGGCGTTACCACGTCCTGGGTGGAGCGATCAACCCGCTCGACGGGGTGGGGCCGGACGACCTGCGGATCCGGGAGCTGTTGCAGCGTCTTCAATCGGGGGAGACCAAAGAGCTGATCATCGCGACCGACCCGAACACGGAGGGGGAGGCGACGGCGACCTACCTGGCGTTGACCATAGGTCCGACCGGACTGACGTTGTCGCGGCTCGCGTCGGGGCTGCCCGTGGGCGGTGACCTGGAGTACGCCGACGAGGTCACACTGGGCCGTGCGTTTGAGGGGCGTCGGCCCATCGGCTGACCCTTTTATCGGTTCTTTACCCATTCATTACCGAGTCGGTAACGGATGGGCACAATTCGGTATCAACCATGCGAGGTTCGGTTCCGTTCCAGGGGAACGACGGTTAGTGTTCGCAAAACGACCAGACCTTCAAAATCCCCTGCCGAGGTGGACGATGCGAACCAAAAGATCCCATGGCCTCCGGGCGCTGGCCGTCCTAGCGGCAGCCGGCATGCTCGCGACCGCCTGCGCGAGCGACCGTGACGACAGCAGCGCCGACGAGAAGAACGAGAATCAGCCGCTGATTTTTGCGGCGCCCGGCGATGCACGGTCGCTGGACCCGTTCTACGCCACCGACGGTGAGACCTTCCGGGTCACGCGTCAGATGTACAACACGTTGCTGAAGCACGAAGCCGGTGGCAGTGAGATCGTCGGTGACCTCGCCAAGGACTGGAGCCAGAACGACGAGGGAACCGTTTGGACGTTTGACCTTCACGACAACGTCACGTTCCACGACGATGAGAAGTTCAACGCCGAAGCCGTCTGCGCGAACTACGACCACTGGTTCAACCTCTCGGGCGACTTCCAGGACAGTAACGTCTCGTACTACTGGCAGACCATCTTCGGTGGTTTCGCCGAGAACGAGAGCGACGACATTCCGCCGGCCAACTACGTTTCCTGCACCGCCGAGGAGGAGTTCAAGGTCGTCATCGAGGTCGACAAGTACTCGGCCAGCCTGCCCGGCGGGTTCAGCATGGCCGCCTTCGGCATCATGAGCCCGAAGGTTCTGGACGCTCAGGCCGACATGGAGGTCACCGGTGAACCCGGCGCCTTCGAGTTCCCCGAGTACAGCCAAGACCCCGACGCCGTGGCCGGCACCGGCCCGTACCGTGCGGTCGGCTGGGACAAGTCCTCGCAGGAGATCACGCTCGAGCGTTTCGACGACTACTGGGCGGAGCCCGCGGGCATCAAGACCCTGATCATCAAGACGATCTCGGACGAGAACGCGCGTAAGCAGGCTCTGGAAGCCGGCGACATCCACGGCTACGACCTGGTTGCGCCCGCCGACGTCGAACCGCTGAAGTCCGCCGGATTCGAAGTTCCCGACCGTGGCGTCTTCAACGTTCTCTACATGGCCTACCAGCAGGAGGGCAACGAGGCGCTGGAGGACCTGCAGGTCCGTCAGGCTTTGGCGCACGCCGTGAACAGGCAGCGCATCGTCGATTCGCTTCTCCCCGAGGGCAGTGAGGTGGCGACGCAGTTCATGCCGCCGACGCTGACCGGCTGGTCGGAGAACGTCACCGAGTACGAGTACGACACCGACAAGGCCGTCGACCTGTTGGCAGACGCCGGTTACTCCGACTTGACGATCGACTTCTGCTACCCGACCGAGGTCACCCGGCCCTACATGCCGGCGCCGCGGGACATCTACGACATCATCAAGGGTGACCTGGAAGCCGCGGGCATCACCGTCGAAGAAGAGTCGATGCCGTGGGGCGACTACGTTGCGCACACCGACGCCGGTGGCTGCAGCCTCTACCTGCTCGGCTGGACCGGTGACTTCAACGAGGCCTACAACTTCATCGGCACCTGGTTCGGTGACTACGACCGCGGCTGGGGATTCCGTAACGACGAAATCTTCGACGCCATGGACGCCGTCGCCAACGAGCCGGACCCGGCCGCCCGCGAGACCATGTACATCGAGCTCAACGAGACGATCATGGACTTCCTGCCCGGCCTGCCGATCTCGAGTTCACCTCCGTCCATCGCATTCTCGGCGGACCTGAACCCGCCGACGACCTCCCCGCTGACCCAGGAGAACTTCGCCGAAGCAACCTGGAAGTAAGCAGCATCAAGTGATACGGCGAATGCCCAGCCGATCGGGATCCGACCGGCTGGGCATTCGCCGCACATGGCCGAGTGACACGTAGGAAGGCCTTCAGGTGTTTCGTTTTGTAGTGCGGCGGCTGTTGCAGCTTGTGCCGACACTGCTCGGTTTGTCGTTGCTGCTGTTCATCTGGGTTCACTCACTCCCCGGTGGTCCCGAGTACTCGCTGTTGAACGAGGACGCCACCGATGAGCAGCGCGCGGCATTGCGAGAATCTTTGGGGCTCAACGAGCCCATCTGGGTCCAGTACGGCCGGTTCATGGCCAAGCTGGTTCAACTCGACTTCGGTATCTCATTGCAGACCGGTCAGCCGGTGTTGACCGAGTTTTTCAACCGTTTTCCCGCCACGGCCGAGCTGGGCATCATGGCCATGACCATGGCCGTCTGCGTCGGTATTCCGTTGGGCTATTTCGCTGCGCGTTACCGTGGTCGTTTCCTCGACACCGGTGCCGTCGCCGGTTCCCTCATCGGTATCTGCATCCCCGTCTTCTTCTTGGGCTTCATTCTGAAGTTGATCTTTTCCGAGCACCTGGGGCTCCTGCCGTCGGCGTTTCGCCAGACCGCCGGGATCAACGCCACCCATCCGACCGGTTTTTATGTTCTGGACGGTCTTCTCACCGGCGAGTTCGACGCCGCATGGGACGCGTTCCTGCATCTGATTCTGCCCGGGCTCACCCTTGCCAGCATTCCGCTGGCGATCATCACCCGCATGACCCGCGCCAGCGTCCTGGAGGTCATGGGCGAGGACTACGTGCGGACCGCGGAATCGAAGGGTCTTCAGCAGCGCATCATCCGGGGCCGTCACATTCTGCGTAACGCAATGCTGCCGGTCGTGACCGCGATCGGTCTGTTGACCGGTGCACTGTTCGCCGGTGCGGTGTTGACCGAGAGCGTGTTCGCTTTCCAGGGGATGGGTCTTTTCGTTTACCAGGCCACCCAGACTCGCGACTATCCCGCGCTGATGGGCTTCATCATGCTGATCGCCACCGTCTACGTACTGGTGAACCTTCTGGTGGATATCTCATACAGCCTGTTCGATCCGAGAGTGCGGGTGCGCTGATGTCGACCAAGACCGACAAGATCGACCGCTTGGCGGAATTGACCGCCGCGAAACGTACCGACCAGGGGCATGGCGAAAGTCTGTGGCGTGAGGCCTTCAAACGGCTCCGCCGCAGCCCTATGGCGATCGCCGGCACGATCGTGGTGGGAATTTTCATCGTCATCGCGATCGTGGGCCCATACATCGCACCGTTCGATCCCGTCTCGCAGACGTGGGGCGACGAGGTTTTCCCGAACAAGAACACGTTCGTCGGTCCCCGCGCCGAGAACTGGCTCGGGCTTGACCACCTTGGACGGGACCAGTTCTCCCGCATGGTGATCGGTGCTCGGCAGTCGTTGATGGTGGGTGTGGTCGCGACGTTGCTCGGGTTCGCATTCGGTGCTCTTCTCGGCGGGATCGCCGGCGCCGCAGCGGGGCTGGGCAAGCGTTGGGGTCGTCGCCTGGACACGGTCCTCATGCGGTTCACGGACATGATGCTCGCGATCCCCGCTCTGCTGCTGGCCGTTTCGGTCGCGGCGCTCATGGGGCAGAGTCTTGCGACCGTCATGATCGCGGTCGGTGTCGCGCAGGTGCCGATCTTTGCGCGTCTGCTGCGCGGTTCGATGCTGTCGCAGGCGCACAGTGATTACGTGCTGGCGGCGAAGGCGACGGGTATCAAGCGTCGCCGTATCGTCTTGGCTCACATTCTGCCGAACTCGATGGGGCCGGTTCTGGTGCAGGCGACGTTGACGCTTGCCACGGCGATCATCGACGCTGCGGCGCTGTCGTACCTTGGGTTGGGAAGCCCGGATCAGTCGACACCGGAATGGGGAACGATGCTCGCCGATGCGCAGCGTTTCCTGTCGGGTGCGCCGCAGTTGGCGATCTATCCGGCCGTGGCCATCATCATCACCGCGTTGGGCTTCACTCTCTTGGGCGAGGCCATGCGTGAATCGCTCGACCCGAAGTTGAGGAAGTGACCCGTCATGGCGCTGCTTGCAGTTGACAACCTCTCGGTGAAGTTCACACGGCGAGGTAAGCCCGACTTTCAAGCCGTGGACGGTGTGTCGTTCGCGGTGTCGGAAGGTGAAGTGGTCGGCCTCGTCGGTGAGTCCGGCTGCGGCAAGAGTGTCACCTCGTTGGCGCTGATGGGTCTTTTGGGCGACCATGGTGTGTCCGTCGGCGGTAACGCGACATTCGACGGCATCGAGCTGTTGAAGCTTCGTAAGGACGCGATGCGGGACCTGCGTGGCCGTGACATGGCCATGATTTTTCAGGACCCGCTGTCGTCGCTGAACCCGGTGGTGCCCATCGGGATTCAGGTGACGGAGATTCTGACGCGTCACCGCGGTATGCGTGGGGAGGCCGCTCGCAAGGAGGCGGCCGACCTGTTGGACCGGGTCGGTATCCCCGACCCGACACGGCGGCTGCGCGAGTATCCGCATCAGATGTCGGGTGGTATGCGACAGCGCGCGTTGATCGCCATGGCGGTGGCGTGTGCTCCACGGCTGTTGATCGCCGACGAACCGACCACGGCTTTGGACGTGACGATTCAGGCGCAGATTCTCGAGCTTCTGAAGGAACTCGTCGACAGTGAAGGCACCGCGCTGCTCATGATCACCCACGATCTGGGGGTGGTCGCGGGACTGTGCGATCAGATCAACGTGTTGTATGCCGGAAAGGTCGTGGAGAACGCGGCCAGACGGAACCTGTTCGCGGCGCCGACCCACCCGTACTCGGTCGGGCTTCTCGGGTCGATTCCGCGCCTGGACGCGCCACGGGGCGAACCGTTGACACCGGTGCGCGGTTCCGTCAACGACAACATCGACTGGGCCGACGGATGCGCGTTCGCTCCCCGCTGCGATCACTACACGATCGAGTGTTTGCAGGGCCCGCCCGCATTGACGGAGACCTACACCGGGCACGGTTACCGTTGCGTCAACCCGGTCATCGACCACACCGCGCCAGCGGTGAGCGACACGGAGGCCAACTCATGAGTCTGCTGCAGATCGAGGACCTGCGGGTTCACTTCCCCATTCGACAGGGGATCGTGTTCGAGCGCACCGTGGGGCATGTTTACGCCGTCGACGGGGTGTCCCTGTCGATTGAGAAGGGCCAGACCTATGGGCTGGTCGGCGAGTCGGGTTGCGGGAAGACCACTCTCGGGCGTGCCGTGTTGCGCCTCAACGACATCACGGAGGGATCGGTGTTCTATCAGGACACCGACCTTTCGGCGTTGTCCGACGAGGAGATGCGGAAGCGGCGCAGCAAGCTGCAGATGGTATTTCAGGACCCGTTGGGTAGCCTGAATCCCCGCCAGAACATCGAATCCATTCTGGTGGAGGGGATGGAGGCTCACCGGATCGGCGCCAACCGCACCGAACGGCGCGAACGGGCCGTGGAGACCCTGAAAGCCGTTGGTCTGCCGGCGACCGCGTTGTCGCGGTACCCACACGAGTTCTCGGGTGGTCAGCGGCAGCGTATCGGCATTGCGAGGGCGTTGGTTCTGGAGCCGGACCTCATCATTTGTGACGAGCCGGTGTCGGCGCTTGACGTGTCCATTCAGGCCCAGGTACTGAACCTGCTGGAGAAACTCCAGAAGGACCTTGAGCTGACCTACCTGGTGATCGCTCACGACCTGGCGGTGGTGCGGCACATCTCGGACGTCATCGGTGTCATGTACCTCGGAAGCATTGTGGAGGAGGCGCCCAGCGACGCTCTCTACGAGACACCGCGCCATCCCTACACGAAGGCGTTGATGTCGGCGGTGCCGGTTCCCGACCCCGACGTCGAGGACAACCGAGAGCGCATCCTGTTGACCGGTGACCTCCCGTCGCCGGCGAACCCGCCGGCGGGGTGCCGTTTCCACACGCGTTGCCCATGGCGCCAGGAGACTCTGTGCGACACCGAACGACCGGTTCTCACTGAATTGGCCGATGGGCATCGGGTCGCGTGTCACTACGCGGCGGACATCGAAGCCGGACGCATCCACCCCACCAGGCAACTCGCCTCGGCGATTCTGCCGGGCGCCGAGGTGCAGACGGAAGTTCCCGACGACGCCGGTCACGTCTGATCGGGGTCGCCTGTCGGGAGCCGCGGAGACCGCATGCCGCCGTGCCGGTGGGGGTCGACGTCGACGGTTCCACTCGACCATCGACCTCGCGAAAAGCCCGGCTGCGCTGAAAGTCACCGGGCTGCCGGGCGGGTTCGTGCTCTGGCCGAACCTTTGGCGAGATACCGGATGCCGCGTCGCGCTCAGGTCATGAGCACGCCGACCGTGACGATGTAGACGACGAGGATCAAGACGCCGTCGAAGCCGATCTTCATCCAACCACGGCGTTGGCGCAGGAGAAGGCCACCGAGCAGGATGGTGACCATCAGCAGCGCGGAACCGGTGGTGAAGAGCTCTTGTCGTCCGACGGCGTGGTAGAGAGAGCTGCCGCCGTAAACGAGGTCGCCGAGGGCGAGGTTCAGAACGTCCAGGCAGTTGCCTCCCACGATGGTGGCCACGGCGAGAGTGACGGCTCCGCGTTGTACGGCGGCGACGGCGGCGACGATCTCGGGCAGGGCGTTGATCAGGCCCATGAGGACGGCACCGGTGAAGCTGGAGCTCAGGCCGGTCAGGACGACGACGCGTTGAGCGGCTTCGGCGACGGCCCAACCCCCGGCGACCACGATCGCGGCTATCGACAGGAATTCCGCCCACAGCCCGGCTGAGCCGCGTCGGGTCAGGCGCCCGTGTTCGGTTGGTACGTCCGGGTAGGTTTCCGTTGTTCGGACGGCCCGCCACATGGGTTCGGGCTGTTTACGGATCAACCACAGGCCACCCCCGTACACGGCGACCATGACGAGTGACGCGGGATGCATTCCCAGCACGATCATTTCAGGGCTTAGCGATCCCATCAACGCCAGCGTGAGCAGGAGTATCAACAGACAGCCGAAGAGCATGTTGGACAGTGACGCCGCAGCGTGTTCGAGGTTGCCGCGGGGATGCATTACGTCGGCGATGACGATGGCGAGGGTTTGCGCGGCGATCCCGCCGATGGCGTTGCTGTAGGCCAGTGACGGTTCACCGGATGCCGCGGTCGTGGCGGTCATGACGATCCCCGACAAGGATGTGGCAAGACCGAAGAACACGGCCCCGAATATCGCCTCGCCCCACCCGGTGCGGTCGGCGAGAGCGTCGCCCAATGCGACGAGCCGAGTCGTACAGACGACCGCGAGGGCCCCGGCGACCGCGAACACGATGACGCTCCCACCGAGCGACAGCTCCAGGCCCAACAGGTCCGCCATCTGGTCCATCTTGGTCTAGATGGCGTCGGGCTGCGGCGACTTCGTTATCTTGGCTTCCACCCGTGGGCGGCCGCCCGTTGCGGGGTTGTCCCGACGGGGCCGTGCCCGGGTCGGGAGAACCCCGCGCGCAGGCTTGTGAGCCGTTCGCGCAGTACTTCGACGCGGCGGGATGTATTGGCCTTCCGATTCGGACGCCCTCCGAATACATTGAAGGTCTCTTGTCTTCTTGCCCCGGGAGCCCTCGTGACCGATCCGATCACCGTTGAATCCGTTGAACAGACCGAGTTTCCCGTTGTGCTGCGGGGGTATGACCAGAGCGCCGTCGACGCGTTCTTGGAGACCGTGGCGCAGAATCTGAGGAGCGGTGCGCCGCCCTGGACGGAACCCGTCCCGAGTTTCCCGTTGGATGTGAAGGGCTACGACAGGGTGCACGTCGACATGACCGTGAAGATGCTGGTCGCGGCATCACGGCCGAAGTCGGCGGTTGCGACGCCGCGTCGCGGTTTTCTACGCCGCCTGTTCGGCGACAAGCCCGCAGACTGACATCCTTTGGGGACATATAACGTGTCCCCAAAGGTCTCATCGTCAGCGGCCGGCGCGGTTGACGGCACTGGCGACCGCGCGCATGGAGGCGGTCACGATGTTCTCGTGAACGCCCGCTCCCCACAGGACCCGATCGTCGATACGGCACTCGACGTAAGCCGCCGCCTGAGCGGTTTCACCGGCGGTGAGGGCGTGCTCGGAGTAGTCGCAGACGCTGACGGACACGCCGACACCGTCCAACGCGTCCACGAACGCCGACAGCGGGCCGTTGCCCGTGCCCGAAACCTTGCATTCCCGGCCGTCGACGGTGACGAGCGCATCGATGGTGACGACGCCGTCGGAGGTCGCCGACGACGTGTGGTCGCCGATGACGACGCGACGGTGGTCCTGTTCGTCGACGGAGTACTCGTGCGTGAAGATGTCGATCATGGCCTCGGGTGTGACCTCGCCGCCTTCGGTGTCCGTGTGCGCCTGCACCACGTGAGAGAACTCGATCTGCATCCGGCGCGGCAGGTCCAGGCCGTACTCGGTCTTGAGGATGTAGGCGACACCGCCCTTGCCCGACTGCGAGTTGACCCGGATGACCGCCTCGTAGGACCGGCCGACGTCCTTCGGATCGATCGGCAGGTACGGGACCTGCCACGTGTAGTCGTCGACGTCGACACCCGCGGCGGCGGCGTCGGATGCCAGCGCCGCCAGTCCCTTGTTGATCGCGTCCTGATGGGAGCCGGAGAACGCCGTGTACACCAGGTCCCCTCCGTATGGGTGGCGTTCGTGGACGGCCAACCGGTTGCAGTGTTCGACGGCGCGTTTGATCTCATCCAAATTGGAGAAGTCGATGCGCGGGTCGACACCCTGGCTGAACAGGTTCAGGCCGAGCGTGACCAGGTCGACGTTGCCGGTGCGTTCACCGTTGCCGAACAGGCACCCCTCCACACGGTCGGCGCCCGCCATGACACCGAGCTCGGCGGCGGCGACGCCCGTTCCACGGTCGTTGTGGGGGTGTACCGACAGGATGACACTGTCGCGGCGCGGCAGCGCACGGTGCATCCATTCGATCGAGTCGGCGTACACGTTCGGCATGGCCATCTCGACAGTGGACGGCAGGTTGACGATGAGCGGGTTCTCCGGAGTGGGGTCGATGACGTCGATGACGGCCGAACACACGGAGGCGGCGTAGTCGAGTTCGGTTCCGGTGTAGGACTCCGGTGAGTACTCGTACCGGACGGCGGTGTCGGGCGTGTGGATCTCGGCGTACTTCTGGCACAGTCTCGCGCCGTGCGTGGCGATGTCGGTGATGCCGTCGCGATCCATCCCGAACACGACCCGACGTTGCAGTGTCGACGTCGAATTGTAGAAGTGCACGATGGCGCGTTTGGCACCCCGCAGAGATTCGAACGTCCGGTCGATGAGGTGCTCCCGGCACTGGACCAGGACTTGAACCGTGACGTCGTCGGGGATGGCGTCGGTCTCGATGAGTGAACGCACGAAGTCGTAGTCGGCTTGGCTGGCTGCGGGAAATCCGACTTCGATCTCCTTGTAACCCATGCCCACCAACAGCTCGAACATGCGCCGTTTGCGTTCGGGCGACATGGGGTCCACCAGTGCCTGGTTGCCGTCGCGCAGGTCCACCGCGCACCAGACGGGGGCCTGTGTGATGCGTTTGGACGGCCATGTGCGGTCCGGCAGATCGACGTTGAACTGTTCGTGATAGGGCTGGTAACGGGATACCTTGGCGGCGAAGGTGGACACGGATTGACTCCTCGGCTGTGACGTGAACCGGCGTTGTGAGGTGGAAGCGAAGCCGGGAGTCGACTGCTCCCGGTGGCGGCATGGCGAAACCCCGCGACGGGAGGCCAGCTCGCTTATCGAGCCCCGCCGCGGCAGCCAAGGAGAAGTGCATGCCACATAACAGTGCGAAAGACTACGTCATGCGGTCGGTCGTTTTCGGGACACTCCCAGATTTTGAGAGACGAAACACCAGCTTAACGACGGTTTAGGGCCGTGGAAGCGCCTGCCACCATCCGTCTACGGCCGGCGGATGATCGACGTTGACGGCCTCACCGGGACGGGGGACCGCGATGGGAACCCCGTGGGCCTTGGCCTCACCCCACAGCCGGTCGACCGGCTCACTCCAGGGATGCATCGCGAGAGTGAAGGTGGCCCAGTGAACCGGCAAAAGCAGGCCCCCGCCCAGATCCTGTTGAATCTTCACGGCCTCCTCCGGCGTCATGTGTATGTCGGGCCAGGCCGGGTGGTACGCGCCGATCGGCAGTACGACGAGGTCGAACGGTCCCAGGTCGGCACCGATCTTGCGGTAGCCGTCGAAATAGCCGGAGTCTCCGGCGTAGAACGCACGACGATGCGTACCCGCGATGGCCCAGGACGCCCACAGGGTGTCGTTGCGTCGGAACGACCGACCCGAGAAGTGCCGGGCGGGCGTGGCGGTGATGGTGATACCCGCGATGTCGATCGTCTCGTCCCAGTCGAGTTCGGTGACACGGCCACCGGTAACCCCCCAGCTGTCCAGGTGCGCGCCGACACCGAGTGGCACAACGAATTGCGCGTCGCTTTGGGCCGCAAGGGCGACGATCGTGTCGCGGTCGAGATGGTCGTAATGGTCGTGCGATATGACGACCGCGTCCAGCGGTGGAAGCTCCTCGATGCTCACCGGGGTCTCGTGATGCCGTGCCGGGCCGACCAGCCGTGACGGTGAGACGCGGCGACTCCACACGGGGTCGAGCAGTATGCGCCGACCCTCGATCTCGATGAGCACGCTGGAATGCCCGAACCACACGGCGCGTATCCCGTCGGCCGGTGGCGCTTCCGTCGGGAGATCGACGAGCGGGATGACGCCGGTAGGACGCCGTACCTCGCGGTCGTGAACCATTTGCTTAAGCAGCTCATACGGTGGGTTGTGCAGGGCCTCGCCGCTCATCGGGTTGTGGAAGCCGGAACCGTCGAACTGGTTCGATCGCCTGATCCGATCGCTGCGTGCGCCGTCACCGGTGAGGGGCCGCACTCCGATCTGGGATGGAAGATCTCGGAGCAGCCAGCCGGCGGCCCCGGCGGCGACGGCCGCCCCCATCGCCAGTTTTAGCCACGTTCGTGCCATGAAACTCACCTTCTAGGTTTTGCCTTACCCGCATCGACCCGTTATCAGTGTTCACCGCGGTGAACTACCGAGCGATTGTAGAAAGTTTCGGGTCGTCAGAGCGCCAGAAGCGCCCGTATGTCGCGCATGTCCTTGACCACTTCGTGCGCACCCGCGTGGATCAATCGTTCCGGTGACGCCAGAGCGGCGTGCCCTATGACGTGGGCTCCCGCAGTGCGGGCGCCCGTGACGCCGGCGGGCGAGTCTTCGATGACGACCGAGGATTCGATGGGTCGGCCCATCCGGTCGGCTGCGTATTCGAACAGGTCTGGTGCCGGTTTTCCTTTGGCGACCATGGAACCGGAGTAGACGCGGTCGCCGAATCTGTCGGCGAGTCCGGTGGTGGTCAGGCGCAGTTCGATCTCCTCCGGTGTTCCCGAGGAGGCGATGCAGTACGGGATCCGCGCGTTGTCGAGGGCGTCGAGGAGCTCGACGACCCCGTCGACGGTGGTCAGTTGCGCGCGCAGGACCTCGGCACAGCGTTGTTCGTAAAGGTGAACGAAGTCGTGGGGAAGGGTGGTGCCGAGTTGTTCCTCGATGTCGGCGACACAGTCGGTAGTGCGGCGGCCCATGTAGCGGGTTACGGCATCCTCGAAGCTCGTGGGCAGGCCGGCCCCCGTGACGGCGTCGGCGAAGATCTGGTTCGTCAGTCGTTCGGAGTCCACGAGGACGCCGTCGTTGTCGAAAATGATCAGGTCGGGTTTGTCGGTCACGTGTCCGTCCTCCGGAGTCGGGCTTCCATCATTGCCGTGGTGCAACGACCGTGATGGTGTTCGAGGTGTGAATCCTCGCACGTGACCTGCGCTACGACGACCCAATGTGGTCGATTGTGGAATAGATTTGCCTTGGGAATTCAAGAGCGTCGATGCAGTTGGGCGGCCGTCTATATGAGCACTGTGTACCGGACTGCGTCACAGGTCACCACGCGTGCGAATCATGTTGGCACCATGCCCGGATGTGTTGAACGGGGCCCATGCTCATACCAGCGGGTTATGCTCGACCGGGCGCTTGAACAACCGGCAGAAAACGGGCGCATCAGGCAACGTACATATTCCAGGGGGACCGTTCCGACCATGCAAACTTTGACCCGACCTGCACCGATCACCGAGCCGGTCGCACTCGACGACATGACCAAGCCGACGGCACACAACGGCTATCCGACGGATGTCGCGGGACGCATCGCGACCCATATGCTCCAGACCGCCGGCAGCTACGGGCGGCGTGCCGGCGCCACCATGTTCCTGTGGTTGTTGGCAACGCGCGACACACCGCCGCAGTCCGACTTCTAACACACGATGGAGAAGAAGACTTCTCAATCGGAGTGCAGCACCAAGTGATCCAACTCGCGACGGGCCCGGGGGGAATCATCGGGCCCGCGCAGGTCGTCGGGAAGATCGGCGGGGTCCCCCTTAACGCCGATGGCCGCCACCGCAATCGGTTCCAGATCACCCGACAACGAAAAATCGAGGCTCACCTGCTCGGGCTTGAAACCACTCATCTGCCGTACCGTCAGCCCCTCCGCCAACACCTGAACCGTCAAATGCGCCATGGCCTGCCCCAGGTCGTACGCGGACGTCGGCAACGGCCCCCGATCGTTCTTAAACTGTCGAACCGCCACGATCAACACCGCCGCGTTCTTTGCCCACCCCTGGTTCCCGGGATTGAGCGCCGCGAGAATCTTCTTGAACGCCTCACCACCGCGACGCCCCACGATGAACCGTGAAGGCTGGCTGTTGCCGGCCGACGGCGCCCACCGGGCCGCCTCCAGAATCGCCTGCAGCTGTCCGTCGGTGACCTCCGCGTCCGGGTCCAGGGCGCGAGTCGAATGCCGGGCGGCCAGTAGCGGGTGGATCGGGACGGAGGTGACGGCGTTACGTGAGGACACGATGAGACGAACCTTTCAAAAGATCAACGGTGTTCCCATGCTAAGTCGTCGTCATCGGGTGTCTTCGACGGCGACGGCGAAGGTGACTTCGTCGGAGGCGGCGATGTCGGCAGTGGCTTGTCGTCGACCACGTCGCCGGGCAACTTCGTCCTTTCCGGGGCGGGCATCACGTCGCCGACAAGCCTCATGCTGCCGAACGACGACGCGACCCACGTGATCGTTCCGTCGTCACGCAGGCAGTACGTCGTCTGCGGGATCGGGACGTCCACGCTCACCGAGTTGCGTTCAATGAGAAAACACCGACTGTCGTCGACGGATTCGGGTGCTTCGGCCGCGGTGACCGAGAACGGGTTACGACGATCCAGGAGGACGTCCAACCAGTCGGTAAAGGGATGCTGCACCAGGGGATCGTGCTCGGCGGGGAGCCTTCCGTCGGGCTCGGCGACGTTGACACACTTCTTGCGTTCGCCCAGTTCACACTGAAAATGCCCGAGCTTCGTCCACACGATGGACACGTCCTTTTTTCCCCCGTGCGCGCCACCGGGGACATCGACTCGCCACGACCCGTCCTCGGCACGGCTGACCGTGACCTCCGCCTCGTCGTCTTTTACCCATTCGTAGACGGCCATGTAGCGCTGGTCTTTGGCCAGCGCCGCGCGCGCCGTCAAGTCGACTGCGGCGTTGCCGGTGGTTGCGGCCGACGACTCGACCGGGCCCGGAGTCAGGCTGGGTAGCGGTTGTACGCCGTCGCCGGCTGTCGACGAACAAGCCGACACCAGTGCCGCAACGGTAAAAACGGTCACGAAAGTTGATGGATATCGACGCACTCTGTTATTTTGCGCACGTAACAACGTAACCGGCACCACGCCGCGCCGAAGGTAACGTTAAGCTTCCGACCAAGCCCGCCACGCTGATGTGGCCCCCAGTGAGCAAAGCGCTCCGCTGCCGAATCGGCTCCGGTCCGCGCCACCAAGCGGTGTCGCTATCGCAAGTCGCCCTCGGTGGCCGACCAGAACGCTGTCAAAGCAGAAAGCGGTGCTATTCCCGTGGCGCTTGTCGTCCAAAAATACGGTGGCTCCTCTGTCCAAGACGCGGAACGTATCAAGCGGGTCGCCGATCGAATCATCTCGGCTCGAAAACGCGGCGACGACGTTGTCGTCGTCGTCTCGGCCATGGGTGACACCACGGACGAGCTGCTCGACCTGGCCAACCAGGTATCCCCACTGCCTCACCCCCGAGAACTCGACATGCTGGTGACCGCCGGCGAGCGCATCTCCATGGCACTGCTGGCCATGGCGATCAACAACCTCGGTTACGAGGCGCGCTCCTTCACGGGCTCCCAGGCCGGCATGATCACGACGTCGACTCACGGCAAGGCCCGCATCATCGACGTGACGCCCGGTCGGATCCGTGGCGCACTCGACGAGGGAGCCGTCGCCATCGTCGCCGGTTTCCAAGGCGTTGCACAGGACACCAAGGACATCACCACGCTGGGACGTGGCGGTTCCGACACGACCGCCGTGGCACTTGCGGCCGCCATGAACGCGGACCTGTGTGAGATCTACACCGACGTGGACGGCATCTACAGTGCCGACCCGCGGATCGTGCCCAGCGCGAAACTCGTCGATCAGGTGACCTACGAGGAGATGCTGGAACTGGCCGCGTGTGGGGCGAAGATCCTGCACCTGCGCGCGGTCGAATACGCCCGTCGTTCAGCCTTGCCGTTCCGCGTCCGCTCTTCGTACTCGAATCACCCCGGGACACTCGTCACCGGTTCAATGGAGGATCTACCAGTGGAACAAGCGCTCATCACCGGTGTCGCACACGACCGCGGCGAAGCAAAGATCACCGTGCTCGCGGTACCGGACGAACCCGGGCAGGCTGCGGCGATCTTCCAGGTCATCGCCCAGGCCGAGCTCAACATCGACATGATCGTGCAGAACATCTCCACGAAGGACTCCGGTCGCACCGATATCTCGTTCACCCTACCCAAAGAGGACGGACCGACCGCGATGGCCGCCCTACAGAAGGCGCGCGACAAGATCGGGTTCACCGGTCTTCTCTACGACGACCACATCGGCAAGGTCTCGCTCGTCGGTGCCGGTATGCGGTCGCACCCGGGTGTGACCGCGACGTTCTGTGAGGCGCTGGCGGGCGCGGGCGTCAACATCGAGATCATCTCGACCTCCGAGATTCGCATCTCGGTGGTCTGCCGTGACACCGAACTCGACGCTGCGGTCTCCGCCGTGCACGAAGCGTTCGAACTGGGTGGCGGCGAGGAAGCAATCGTCTATGCCGGAAGCGGAAGGTAAACGCCATGACCAAGCCCACACTGGCCATCGTTGGAGCCACCGGAGCCGTCGGCAGCGTGATGCGGGAGCTCGTCTCGAACCGCGTCGACGCCTGGGGCGAGATCAGGTTGATCGCGTCACCGCGTTCGGCGGGTAAGAAGCTGTTGGTCCGCGGTGAAGAGGTCACCGTCCAGGCCATCGGTGAGGATGTCTTCGAAGGCGTCGACGTCGCACACTTCGACCTGCCCGACGAGGTCTCTGCGCAGTGGGTCCCGATCGCGGCCGCGAAGGGCGTGATCGTCGTCGACAAGTCCAACGCCTTCCGGATGGACCCCGATGTTCCCCTCGTGGTTCCCGAAGCCAACCCCGAACAGGTTCGTAACCGTCCCAAAGGGATCATCGCGAACGCGAACTGTACGACTCTCGCGCTCATCCCGTCGTTGGCGGCGTTGCACCGCCGGTTCGGGCTGGAATCGATGACGGTCGCCTCGTACCAGGCCGCCTCGGGCGCCGGTCAAGAGGGTTTCGACACTCTGTACGAGCAGATCGCCACCGTGGCCGGTCAGACGACCCTGGGAACCAAGGCGGGCGACGTGCGTGCCGCGCTCGGTGAAAAGGCTGACGCCACCTTCGGTGCTCCGCTGGCGCTCAACGTCGTACCGAAGGTCGGCGGATGGAAAGAGGACGGTTGGACGTCGGAGGAACTCAAGGTCCGTAACGAGTCCCGCAAGATTCTGGGTCTTCCCGACCTCGCCGTGTCGTCCACGTGCGTGCGCGTCCCGGTCGCTCAGGGACACTCGCAGGCCGTGCGCGCCTCCTTCGCAAGCGATGTGGACGTTGCCGCGGCTCACGAGGTCCTGCGCGACGCCCCGGGCGTCGAACTCGTCGACGACCCGGCGGCCGGAAGGTTCCCGATGCCGATCGATGCGGCCGGCACCGAAGGCACCTACATAGGACGAGTTCGGGCCTCACTGGACTTCCCGCGGTCGCTCGACTTCTTCGTCGTCGGTGACAATCTGCTCAAGGGCGCCGCCCTGAACTCGGCGCAGATCGCGGAACTGCTGCTTCCCGAATTCGAATAACACGACCGTTTCGGGGCCGTCGGTGACATCACCGACGGCCCCGCGCGTGTGTCGCCCGTGTTCGACCAGGCCGGCACGGTGCGCGATCACCACGAGCTGAGCCCGGTCGCGTGCCGTGAGCCTGCGCAACAGTCGGCTGACATAGGTGCGGGCAGTGGCAGGACTGATGTAGAGCCGCTCGGCGATCTCGGCGTTGTTGAAGCCGTACCCGATCAGTTGCAGTACCTCACGTTCACGCGGTGCCAGTCCGACGACCAGATCCGTGTCGACGCTCGGTCGGCTCGCGGCGGCCACCTGCATCACCGTGGCGGCGACCGACGGAGACAAGACCGGTTCTCCTGCGGCGACCCGCCGGATGGCGTTGCGCAGCTCCTCGGGTGCGGCGTCCTTGAGGAGGTAACCGGACGCACCGGCACGCAACGCCTCGACGACGGTTCGCTCCTCGGCAAACGTTGTCAACATCAGCACCGCCACGTCCGACAGAGACGGGTCCCCGGTGATGAGTTGCGTCGCCGTGATGCCGTCGACGCCGGGCATGCGGATATCCATGAGCACCACCGCCGGTCGTGTCTCACGGACGCGAGCCAACGCCGCTCCGCCCTGGTCCGCCTCGGCGACGACCGCAATATCCCCGTCGTACTCGACGAGCGCCGTCAATCCGTTGCGCAACAGCGCCTCGTCCTCGGCGATGACGATGCGAATCATGCCTCTCCGATCGGTAGAGCGGCCGTGACGATGAAGCCCGTCGGTCCGGGTTCGGCGGTCACCGAACCGCCGAGCAGCGCCGCGCGTTCCCGCATGCCGATGATTCCCCGTCCACCGTGCTCGACGCTCGCCGAACCGTTGCCGTCGTCTTCGATCCGCACGTGCAGGTCCCCGTCTGCGGCGTCGACGGTGATGAGGACGTGCTCGGCGTGGGCGTGCCGGAGCACGTTGGTGACCGACTCTTGAACGATGCGGTATGCGGTGCTCAACGTCGGCGCCGGGATGGCCTCCTCGTCGACGTTCAGCCGCATCGTGACGTCCAGCCCGGTGTCGCGGGCGGCCTGTGCCATCCGCTCCACACCGGTCAGAGACAGAGGGGCCACCTGCGCCGAATTCTCCGGTCCCCGCAACATCGCCAGGGTCCGACGTAGGTCGGCAAGCGACGTCTGCGACGTCGACACGACGGTGTCGACCGCCTCAGCGGCCTTCACGTCGTCCCTGCCGATCGACTGCCGTGCCACACCGGCCTGCACGGCGACCAGCGACAACGCATGTCCCACGGAATCGTGGACGTCCTGAGCCAGTCGCACGCGCTGCGCCTCGAGTTGTCGTGCCGCCTGCTCCCGTTGCCGATCGCGTTCCAACGTCACCATGCGTTCCTGCTGGGCTGCGACGGCGCGCCTGCCTCGCACCGCGATCGCCAGCGCGATCGAACAGCCGATGAGCGCGGCGTTGGTGATGACGTCGTAAGCCAGGATCGAACCGGGTTCGCCGTCGTGAATGCGGAAAAACAACGAGACCGCGAGCAGGAGGACGCCCGCGCAGGTGGCAACGACGACACGTCCGCGTTCGACCGCGCTGTACAGCGCGCACACCACCGGTACGGCCATCCCGATCGGTGGGTGATCGAACCCGTAATAGACGAACACACCGAGAATCGAGACGATCAGCACTGTGATCGGAAGGCGTCGACGAAACAGCAACACGACGCCAAATCCGGCGGCGAAGAGATAAGCCTGCGGATCGACCGTGCCGGTGTCTTGAGAACCGATCGCGATGATCAACGCGACGACGACGGCCTGTGACACCGAAACGAGCGCGGTGACGACACCGGTGGGAATCTCCTCCTGCGTTGTCGTCGACATGGTCTCCCCGGTTCAAGCCATCCTCCATCTTGTTCATGGTGTCATAGCGGAAGGGCGGTCGTGTACGCCGAAAGGCGACATCTCCGGGTCGTCTGTTGAGGTAGACGGCTACACCGAGATGACGCGTCTGGCCGGATGCGGTCGGCGGCTCACCGTTTTAGCGTCGAAGGCATGGAAAAAACATTGATCGCGGGAATCAATCGACCGCTGGCATTCGGGCTGGCCGCGCTGGCGCTCATACGTCCACTGGCGTCGATCGTCGGTGTGAGCGACGCGCTCGGTAAACCCGCGACACCCGTGGTGCTGACCGCGGTGATCACCGTGGTGTGGGTGCTCGTGGTCGGCCTGAGCCGTATCCGTCGGCCGGTGGCGACGCTTGTTGCGGCCGGCGTCGTCTACGCCGTTGTGAGCATCGTCCTCAGCGCCGTTCTGTCGCCCGTCATCGACGGCGAACTGAACGGCCCGCTGGCCAATCCCATCGCCGTCATCGCGGTTTTCCTCGTCAACGTCGTGTGGGGATTCGTGGCGGGAGGGATGGCCCTGTTGATCCAGCGTGTCCGGGGCGTTCCGGTGCGGAGAGGACTCGGATAAGCCGGAACGGGGTGACGAACCGAGCACGCCGACGTCGGTTCCTGCGCCACGGAATCGGACGGCGAAATCCCGCCGTTGTGTGCGGCCCGCTCGGACGGCCGGAAGGTCCGCGTCATGTGCGCGAACCTTCCGGCCACGTCGTGAGGCACGACCGGGCAACCGCGACGTGACAACGGCTTCTTCAGTGGCCGTAGGTCCCCGGAGGAGCCTGACCGGCAGAAGACGGAGGGGGCTGACCGTGCCCGCCGGACTGCCCGTAGGGCGTAGGGGGCGGAGCCTGGACAGCCGTGGAGGCGGGTACACCGGAGGCCGCCGGTGCCACGGTGTTCCCGACCGCCGACCACAGGCCCGGGGAGAACGCAATGGCCAGCAGGATCGTCATCGGGGCGACGACGGAGACGAACTGGAACTCGGTATCCCAGACGACGTTGTCGTAGTCGAACATGTGGACGAGAAGCATCACGTACAGCACAAGTCCCCAGAGAAGAAAAACAACCTGAAGAATGTGCAGTACGACGCGAAACGGTAGTGGCACGCCAACCAGACTATATGGTCAATGCGGTTCGCTGTGGCACGCTGACCTGCAGGTATAGAACGCCTCAAGGTTGTCAGTCGGTTTTCGGGTTCCCGGTCTTCTTCTTCGCGGCGGCCCTTTTCGCGGCGGCCTTCTTCACGGTGCGGGCCGTCGTCGTCGCCTTCTTGCGGCTCGCCGCGGCGGTGGCCGTGGCCTTCTTCTTGCTCGCCTTCTTCGCGGTGCTCTTCTTCGTCGTCTTCTTGGCGGCCGTCTTTTTCGCCGTCGTCTTCTTGGCCGTGGCCTTCTTCGTCGACGGCCCCTTGGCGCGACGTTCGGCGAGCAGCTCGGAGGCTCGATCGATCGTGATGTCCTCGATCGTGTCGGTCTTTTTCAACGTCGCGTTGGTCTCACCGTCGGTCGCATACACCCCGAACCGGCCGTCCTTGATGATGACCTGTCGTTTCGTCGCCGGGTCCTCACCCAGTTCCTTCAACGGGGGTTTGGGGGCGCGGCTGCCGCGCTGCTTCGGCTGCGCCAGCAGGGCCTTCGCCTCGTCCAGCGTCAACGTGAACAGTTGTTCCTCCGTCGCCAGGGAACGGTAGTCGCGCTTCTTGACGACGTAGGGTCCGTGCGGTCCCAGACCGGTGCGGATCTCTTCGCCGTCCTCATCATGTCCGACCAGGCGCGGCAGGGTCAGCAGCTTCACCGCGTCCTCGAGCGTGATCTCGGGCAGCTTCATGGTCGACAGCAACGACGCGGTTTTCTCACCGCTGGTGACGTACGGTCCGTAGCGTCCGGACTTGGCCTGTACGACCTCACCGGTTTCGGGGTGCGTGCCGAGTTCGCGCTCGCCGGAGCCGATTTCGTACAGCTCCTCGACCTTGGCCGGCGTCACCTCGTCGGGTGCCATCGACTCGGGTATCGAGACTCGCTCGCCCGGTTCGTCGGCCGACGCATCGGGGGAGAACCGTTCGAGATAGGGCCCGTATCGGCCGACACGGGCGATGACCTTGCGCCCGGAATCGTCGGTGAACAGTGGAATCGAGTTCACCCCGCGCGCGTCGATGCGGCCGAGTTCGTCCGACACCAGGTTCTTGAGCCCGCCCGATGCCGCAACGGAACCGGAGTCGCCTTCACCTCCGAAGTAGAAACCGCGGAGGAAGTTGAGTGCGCGGGCGTCACCGGTGGCGACATTGTCCAATTCAGATTCCATGCCGGCGGTGAAGTCGTAGTCCACCAGGCGGCCGAAGTGTTTTTCCATCAACCCGACGACGGCGAAGGCCAAGAACGCCGGAATCAGCGCCTGCCCGCGTTTGAACACGTAGCCGCGGTCTTGAATGGTCTGCATGATGGCCGCGTATGTCGAGGGGCGCCCGATGCCGCGCTCCTCCAACGCCTTGACCAGTGACGCCTCGGTGTAGCGGGCGGGCGGTTGTGTACGGTGTCCTCCCGGCTCGAGCCGGGAGGCCGTCACCTCGTCGTCGCGCGTCAATTCCGGCAGGTGACGCTCGGCGTCGTCGGTTTCACCGTCATCACGTGACTCCACATAGACCTTGAGGAAGCCGGGGTTGGTGATGGTCTTGCCCGATGCGCTGAACTCACATTGCTCGCCCGTGGTGGACGTGGCGCCGATACGAACTGACGTCGAGTTACCGACCGCGTCGGTCATCTGCGAGGCGATGGTCCGCCGCCAGATCAGGTCGTATACGCGAAGGTCTTCGGTGGAGAGCACGTTCGCGAGTTCGTCGGGGGTCCGGAACTCGTCGCCGGCCGGCCGGATCGCCTCGTGAGCCTCCTGGGCGTTCTTGACCTTCCGGGAGTAGCGGCGCGGCTCGGCGGGCACGTACCGTTCCCCGTACAGCTGGGCGGCCTGTCGGCGTGCCGCGGCCAGCGCCGTCTCCGACAGGTTCGCCGAGTCGGTACGCATATAGGTGATGTAACCGTTGTCGTAGAGACGCTGTGCGATGCGCATCGTTTGGGCGCTGGACTGGCGGAGCTTCCGCGACGCCTCCTGTTGAAGCGTGGAGGTGATGAACGGTGCGTAGGGGCGCCGACGATACGGCTTGTTCTCCACCTTCGTGACCGAGTACGGCACCCCGTCGAGGCGGTCGGCGAGGCCGCGGGCGCCGGCTTCGTCCAGATGGACCACGTTGCCGCGTGCTCGGCCGGTTTCGGGATCGAAGTCCTTCCCCGTGGCGACTTTGTCGCCTTCGAAGGCGATGAGATTCGCCGTGAACGGAGAATTATCCTTTGTGTTCAAGTGCGCCGTGATGCCCCAGTAGTCCGCCGAAACGAACTTCATGCGGCTGCGTTCCCGCTCGACCACGATCCGCGTGGCGACCGACTGGACACGACCCGCAGACAGGCGGGGCATGACCTTCTTCCACAGGACGGGTGAGACCTCGTAACCGTAGAGGCGGTCCAGGATGCGCCGCGCCTCCTGGGCGTCAACGAGGGACTTGTAGATCTCGCGCGGATTGGCCACCGCGGCCTCGATGGCGCCCCTGGTGATCTCGTGGAACACCATGCGCTTGACGGGCACCTTGGGTTTCAGCGTCTCGAGAAGGTGGAAGGCGATGGCCTCCCCCTCGCGGTCCTCATCGGTGGCGAGCAGAAGTTCGTCCACTTCAGACAGTTTGTCCTTGAGGAGTTTCACGTGCGCCTTGCGGTCCGGGTTGACCACGTAGAGCGGCTTGAAGTCGTTGTCGACGTCGACGCCCAGCCGTGACCACGGCTCTTTGGCGTACTTCGCGGGAATCTCCTTCGCGTTCTTAGGCAGATCCCGGATGTGCCCCAGACTCGATTCCACGATGTAGCCGTCACCGAGGTACCCGGCGATGGTCTTGGCCTTCGCCGGAGATTCAACGATGACCAGACGTTTGGTGGTAGGCGCCACTGTGATTCCCACTCGTCGATCTGTAAACGGTCCAGGTGTTTGAACGTGTGTTCAAACAAGGATGTGTGCCGATCCGATGCATGGCCAACGCATACGGTGCTGTCAAAACTAGCGTTTCGCAGTCGAATCGGGTTACACACCCTAATGCTCATGCGTACAACCCCCTTGTGGCGGTGGGCGTCCGCACCTTCCGCACTCTATATCCATGTCGGCGTTTTCCGCATCCGCTGAGGTAAACACCACGCTGCGGAAGCGTTTACGCTACGCGTTCACCCGCAGGCCGGAGCGGTTTCGAACCCTTCACGGAGTTCGTCGGAATCCAACGCGGCCACCTGTGGGACCGCCGCGTACGCGTCCACCAGTTCGGCCATGACCAGCGCAACCTCGTCGTAGAACCCGTCTTCCTCGGCGTTCAACGCGGCCAGGTCGTCGTGCGCGGACTGATAGGCGTCACGAGTACCCGCCAGCGAATCGGCGAACCTGGTGGCGATCGCCTGACCGTTGTCGACATCCGGCACGCCCGCGGCGATCACGGCGTCACGAGCCTCCCGACTGGCGTCGGCCGCACCCGACAACAGTTCCAACAACTCGTTCTTGGCCTCACCGGGGCTCGAGTCCGGCGTCATCGCCACACTCGCCGCGCCCGTCAAAGTGTCGATCTCGTCCATCCACGGCAGCAACGCCTCACACACGGAGTTTGCCCAGCTCACCGCGTCGGGACTGTCGGGCTGGGTGTCGCAACCCGCCGACACGAAAGCCGTCGTCGCGGCGACGGCCACCGCGACCCAGCGGCGGACGGCGCGCCACGAAAAGACGGGAAACATCTGTGACGGGACGCGGCTCACGCGACCCGCCGGGCCACGTCGGCATAGTCCGGTGCGCATGCGTCACAGCCTGCCAGGCGCGGATGCGGCGGAAAACAGCGGTGGCGGCACGAAAAAGAGGGGCAACCGTCAGGTTGCCCCTCTCCACGGTGAAGATTCGATTATGCGTCGACCTTCTTCTTGGTGTCCGAACCGTTGTCGACGTCGTCGCCGACGGTGATCGGCTTGCTGCGGCTCCACGCGACCGCACCGATGATCGCGGCCAGGGCGACACCGGCGATCGAGTAACGGATGAACGGGCTCGCGTCGTCGCCGTAGCTGAACATGACGATGGCCGGAGCGATCAGCAATGCCACCAGGTTCATCACCTTGAGCAGCGGGTTGATGGCCGGGCCGGCGGTGTCCTTGAACGGGTCACCCACGGTGTCACCGATGACGGTGGCATCGTGAGCCTCGGTGCCCTTACCACCGTGTGCACCGTCTTCGACGGCCTTCTTGGCGTTGTCCCAGGCACCACCGGAGTTGGCCAGGAAGATCGCCATGAGCACGCCGCAGGCGATCGCACCGGCCAGGTAGGCGGCCAGCGGGCCGACACCCATACCGAAACCGACCGCGATCGGCGCCATGACCGCCAACAGGCCGGGCGTCATGAGCTCACGCTGCGCGTCGCGCGTGCAGATGTCGACGACACGGCCGTACTCGGGGCGCTGCGATCCGTCCATGATTCCGGGGAACTCACGGAACTGGCGACGCACCTCGTACACGACGGCGCCGGCCGAACGCGACACGGCGTTGACGGCCAGTCCCGAGAACAGGAAGACCACGGCCGCACCGACGATGAAGCCGACGATGTTGCTCGGGTCGGCCAGGTTCAGGATCGAGTCGATGATGCCTGCGGCGTTTTCGCCGGCCCTGTTCAAGGCGTTTTCCATGGCACTGGTGTAGGAACCGAACAGTGCGGTCGCCGCGAGGACGGCCGTCGCGATCGCGATGCCCTTGGTGATCGCCTTGGTGGTGTTGCCGACGGCGTCGAGGTCGGTCAGCGTGCGTGCGCCCTCCTCGTCGATGTCGCCGGACATCTCCGCGATTCCCTGAGCGTTGTCACTGATGGGGCCGAACGTGTCCATCGCGACGATGACGCCCACGGTGGTCAGCAGACCACAGCCGGCCAACGCGATGGCGAACAGCGACACCCAGATGACACCGCTACCGAGCAGGTAGGCGCCGAAGACGCCCGCGCCGATCAGCAACGCGGAGAACACGGCGGATTCGAAGCCCAGCGAGATACCCGACAGAATGACGGTGGCGGGGCCGGTCAGCGACGTCTTGGCGACGTCGGAGACGGGCCGCTTCTCCGTCTCGGTGTAGTAACCGGTCAGCGCCATGATGGCGGCGGCCAGCACGATACCGATGACGACGGCACCGATGGCCACGCCCTGCGGCGACAACGCCATGCCGGACACGTCGATGTCGCTGCCCAAGGCGCTCCACTCGGAGGGGACCGCGAGCAGGATGGCACCCGCCGACAGGACGGCGGCAACGATCGCCGATATGAAGAAGGACCGGTTGATGGCGGTCAACCCGTTCTTGTCAGAGGCGCGCAGACGCGTGATCACGACGCCGAGGATGGCGGTGATGATGCCGACCGAACCGATGATCAGCGGGAGGACGAGGCCGGTGTCGCCGAAGGCGATCTGCCCCAGGATCAGCGAGGCGACCAGGGTCACCGCGTAGGACTCGAACAGGTCGGCGGCCATGCCGGCGCAGTCACCCACGTTGTCACCGACGTTGTCGGCGATCGTGGCGGCGTTGCGGGGGTCGTCCTCGGGGATGCCCTGTTCGACCTTGCCGACCAGGTCGGCGCCG
>DXGR01000089.1 GCA_019113825.1 Candidatus Stackebrandtia excrementipullorum
CAGGAGGCGACCGCCCCGTCGACGACGGCTTCGGCGGGATCGAACAGGTCCGAGTACGGTCGGCCGGCCATCGTGGTCCCGTCGGTAAGGTCGACCGTCGCGCGTTCGGCATACGCCGAAGCCTCTTCGGCGTCGTCCCACGACACGCACACAACGACCTGTGGCCTCTGCTGCGAGCCCTCCGGGGTCCGCACGCCCAAGCCGACCAGCGGCGTCGTCTCCGACAATTCCACCGTCTCCAGAACGGCCGCGACCACATCACCCAGGCACTGCGCGACCGTCGAGACCCGCCCGTCGTCGGCGAGGCTCTCCGAACCGTCGACCATCGACAGATCCGCATCGGCCGAACCGAAGACCACGTCCGAGCCACTCACGGTGACACGGGCCAACGGAAGAGTGTAACGGGCGTAATCGGAGTCGACCGTGTCGAAATCGCTCGGCGAAACGAATTCACCGTTTTCCTCGACCCAACCCTGGTCAGCCAGAGTGGACGTCAATGTCTCGGTGTCCTGACCGCCCGAAATCAACGAGTACTGATGCGGCGGCTGCCCCACCGTGATCGCATACCCCGCACCATCGAGGTCGATGCCCAAGTCCGTGTTCTCGATGCCGATTCCAGCGAGTGAGGCGGCCCCGAAACCGACCAACATGCCGTAACCGGGCGGCTCCGTTATCGGCTCCCCATCGGGCAACATCTCGGTCAAAGTCAGCCCGTCGCCGTAATATATCTGAAGCGGCGCGTCCTCGATCGGGGCCATCCGTGACAACGCCGCCAGTAGACGGCTCGACCCTTCGGAAGCGGCTTCGTTCTCCGAGACCGACCCCGTCTCGGCGCCCGCCGAACAACCCGCCACCGCGATGACCGCGACGGCACTCGCCACCACGGCGGTCGACAAACGTCGCATGGACGACCACTTTCCTCGAACGATTCGGCCACCGCGATTATGGCAAACCGACGCAACCCCACCCGCTACTCCAGGGCCCGGACGAGAGCCGAAAAACGCCGGAGCAGCCCTGGTTCGGAACTGCTCCGGCGTTTCATTCACCCGTGGACGCTGCGCTACCGAAAACCGTCGAGACTCGACATCCGGCGGCTACCCGTCCGCTTCGCTATGCGGTTTCGGTGATCTGCCGTTTAACCCACGGCATCATGTCGCGCAGCTGGGAACCCACCTGCTCGATCGCGTGGTCACGTTGCCCCGCACGCAGCCCGTCGAACCGCTTGTAGGTTTTGGACTCCTCGACCCATTCCTTGGCGAACGACCCGTCCTGGATCTCGCCCAACACTCGCCTCATCTCGGCCCGTGTCTCATCGGTGATGATCCGCGGCCCACGCGTCACGCCACCGTACTCGGCCGTATCGGACACCGAGTACCACATGTTGGACAGCCCGCCCTCGTTGATCATGTCGACGATCAGCTTCAACTCGTGCAGCACCTCGAAGTACGCCGCCTCGGGCGCATACCCCGCATCGACCAGCGTGTCGAAACCGGCACGAATCAGTTCGGCGACACCGCCGCACAACACGGCCTGCTCACCGAACAGGTCCGTCTCGGTCTCCTCGGTGAACGTCGTCTTCAGCACACCGGCGCGCGTGCCACCGATGGCCTTCGCGTACGCCAACGCAATCGGCAAGGCCTTGCCCGAAGCATCCTGGTCGACCGCCACCAGACACGGGACCCCCTTGCCTTCGGCGAACTGGCGACGCACCACGTGGCCCGGCCCCTTGGGCGCAACCATCGCGACGTCGACGTCCCCCGGCGCCTTGATCAGGTTGTACCGGATGTTGAACCCGTGCCCGAACATGAGAACGTCCCCCGACGACAGGTTCGGCGCGATATCGGTCTCGTACACCTGCGCCTGCACGGTGTCCGGTATCAACACCATGATCACGTCGGCTTCCGAAGCGGCCTCGGCGGGAGTGACGACCCGCAATCCCTCCTCGGCGGCTTTGGCCCTCGACTTCGACCCCTCGGGAAGCCCCACCCGGACGTCCACACCGGAGTCCCGCAGGCTCAAGGCGTGTGCATGGCCTTGACTGCCATAGCCGAGGACGGCCACCTTGCGGTCACCCAACACGGCCAGGTCGGCATCGGCGTCGTAAAAAACTTCAGCGGTCATGAACTCTTGAACTCCTCAATTCATGCGGCGCGGCTACGCGCCATGGACGTCATCGATTTCGCTCCCCTGCCCAGCCCCACCAGACCGGATTGAGCCAGCTCGGCGATACCGAACGGTTCTATCACCTGCAGCAACGCATCGATTTTGCCGGTCGAACCGGTCGCCTCGATCGTCACCGTGTCCGGCGTGACGTCGACGACCTTGGCCCTGAAAAGACCGGCGGCCTCGACCACTTGCGATCGAGTCACCGAGTCGGCCCTGACCTTGACCAGCAACAGTTGTCGCTGGACGGAGGCCCCGGACTCGAGTTCCACGATCTTCAGCACGTTGATCAGCTTGTTGAGCTGCTTGGTGACCTGTTCCAACGGCAACTCGGCGGCGTCCACGACGATCGTGATGCGCGAGATACCCGGTTGTTCGGTCTCTCCCACCGCCAGCGAGTCGATGTTGAAGCCACGACGCGAAAACAGTGCGGTCACTCGCGACAGGACACCCGGCTTGTTCTCCACCAGAACCGACAACGTGTGTTTGCGGCCCTGGTCGTTGCGATCGGTCATGTCAGCACTCATCCTCGTCGAATATCGGACGCACGTCCCGAGCGGCCAAGATCTCGTCGTTGCCGACACCCGCGGGCACCATCGGCCAGACCATCGCATCGGCGCCGACGATGAAGTCGATGACGACCGGACGATCGTTGATCGCCATGGCCTTCTCGATGGTGGGGTCGATGTCGGCTTCGGAGTCGCATCGCAGACCGACACAACCCAGAGCCTCCGCCAGTTTCACGAAGTCCGGCACTCGGCCGTGGGTCCCGAGGTCCGTGTTGGAGTAGCGCTGGTTGTAGAACAACGTCTGCCACTGCCTGACCATGCCGAGGTTTCCGTTGTTGATGACCGCCACCTTGATCGGTATGCCCTCGAGTGCGCAAGTCGCGAGCTCCTGGTTGGTCATCTGGAAACATCCGTCGCCGTCGATGGCCCACACGGTGGTTTCGGGTTTGCCGAACTTGGCCCCCATCGCCGCCGGCACCGCGTACCCCATGGTCCCCAGACCTCCGGAGTTCAGGAAGCTATACGGCTTGTCATAGGAGATGAACTGGGACGCCCACATCTGGTGTTGTCCCACCCCCGTCACGTAGACGGCGTCGCCACCCGCGATCTTGCCGATGCGTTCGATGACCGCCTGAGGTGACAGGACTCCGTCAGTGTGTTTTTCGTAGCCGAGCGGATAACGGGCCCGCAGGTCGTTCAGCTCGGTCCACCAGGTGCCCAACCGCGACCGGTCCGCCGACTCGTCGTACCCGGCCGCCAACATCGCGATCGCGGCTTTGGCGTCTCCGACAATCGGAACGTCGGCGTGTCGGTTCTTACCGATTTCAGCTGGGTCGATGTCGACGTGAACGATCTTGGCGACGGGTGCAAAGGTGTCGAGCTTTCCGGTGACCCGGTCGTCGAAACGTGCTCCCAGTGCAAGGATCAGGTCGGCTTTTTGCAACGCGTACACCGCCGAGACCGTGCCGTGCATCCCCGGCATACCGACGTGCTGCTCATGTGAATCGGGGAAAGCACCCCGCGCCATCAGCGTCGTAACCACGGGGGCACCGGAGACCTCGGCGAGCTGTTTGAGTTCCTCACATGCGTCCGCCTTCAGCACTCCACCGCCCACGTACAGGACCGGGCGACGCGACTGGGCCAACAACTCGTTGGCCTGCCGGATCTGTTTGCTGTGCGGCTGTGTAGTGGGCCGATAACCGGGCAGCTCGAGGCGTGGTGGCCACGAGAACGGTGTCTCGGCCTGCAACAGGTCTTTCGGAATGTCGACGAGAACCGGGCCGGGACGGCCCGACGAGGCGATGTGAAAAGCCTCGGCCATGATCCGCGGAATGTCGGCCACATCGGTGACGAGGTAGCCGTGTTTGGTGACCGGCATGGTGGCGCCGTGAATGTCGGCTTCCTGAAATGCGTCGCTACCGATCATCGCCGAGGCGACCTGGCCGGTGATGGCCACGATGGGCACCGAGTCCATGTAGGCGTCCGCCAGCGGCGTGACCAGGTTGGTCGCGCCCGGGCCGGAGGTGGCCATGCACACACCGACGCGCCCGGTTGCCTGAGCGTAACCGGTGGCCGCGTGCCCCGCCCCCTGCTCGTGACGGACAAGAACGTGACGAACCCGTGTGGAGTCCATCATCGGGTCGTAAGCAGGCAGAATGGCGCCTCCCGGGATCCCGAATACAACCTCGACGTCGAGCTCTTCGAGGGAACGCACCAGGGCTTGCGCCCCGGTCAAAGTCGGAGGGCCCGGTCGCCTGCCGGGTGGTCGAGGTATGGCGAACTTTTCCGAGTTACTCATCTCATTCATCCGGTTCGCTGTTCGGTTTCTCTGTTGCCTTGTGGTTCTGCCTGTTTTGGGCAAAAAAAGTCGCCCGCGTGCAAGACGCACGGGGCGAGCGCACCGTCGAGGTGACGACGGTGCGCTATGTAAGTACTACAGCCCCGAGCGCGCGGTCGGTGACCGCGTTCGGGTTGATAATTCGCTGCTGTGGCACGCGGCAAGGATGCCTCACCGTCTCGCCTATTGTCAACTTTTCTCGCATATTAGGAATGCCTGCGTGTCGCGGTCGTCTACGACTCAATGGCCAGTTGGGAGGTTCTCACGATGGTCGCCTCCTGTTCCAACAACCGGTCGATGTCGTTGACCGACAGAGGCCTGAACAACAGGTAGCCCTGAACCATGCGGCACCCCGCGTTCTCGACCACGTCCAGCTGTAGTTGACTCTCAACGCCTTCGGCGATCACGGACAGGCCAAGCCGCTCGCCGAGTCGCACGACGACGTCGGCCAAGGGCGCCGAGCCGCGGTCGTCACCGGCCACCAGGTTCCGGTCGATCTTCAGGATGTCGACGGGGAGCCGGTGGAGCTGCCCCAAGGAGGAGTAACCCGCTCCGAAATCGTCAAGCGCGACACGGACACCGGTGCCCCGCAGCGTCCCCAGTTGAGCCGCCAACATGTCGATGTCCTGCGCGACGTCCTGTTCCGTGACCTCGACGACCAACTTGGACGGAGGAACACCTCGCTGCAGCAGGGCCTGAGCACAGTCGGCGGCCAATTGGCCCGAGTGCAGCTGACGCGGCGACAGGTTCATCGATATCCAGGTGGGGTGGCCCGCTGAACGCCACACGGCCAGCCGTTCGGCCACCTCTTTCAAGGTCCACGCGGTGAGCATCGACGACAGACCGGCGTCTTCGACGATGGGGATGAACTCCCCGGGCGACACCGGACCGAAGTCGGGGTGGTTCCACCGCATCAAGGCCTCGGCCCCAACGATGCGTCGGTCCGGCAACGAGATGACCGGCTGGTACACCAACGACAGTTCGTTACGCTCGACCGCACCGTGAAGCGCCTGTTCCAACAGGTTGCGGCGCCGAATCCGCTGCTCGAACTCCTGGTCATAGGCTTCGATGCGGTTCTTACCGCCTTGTTTCGCGGAACGAAGGGCCAGATCCGCGTTTCGTAGGAGCGCCTCCACGTCGTCAGCGGTGGAGCAGCCTGCCAGGCCGATGCTCGTCGACAGGTACACGGGCGCCTGACGGTCGAGTTGGTAAGGCTCGGCGAGGACTTCGCGCAATCGCTCGGCGATCGGGTGACCGTTGAGCGGATCGCACCACAGAAGCACCGCAAACTCGTCGCCGCCGAGTCGGGCGGCCACGTCCGTCGGCCGCAGATTGTCGATGATCCGGCGCGCGACCTCGACCAGTACGGCGTCCCCGATATCGTGCCCTTGGGTGTCGTTGACCTTCTTGAAACCGTCGAGGTCGATGGCCAGCAACGTGCACGGCATGGCTCCACCGGCCACATCGGCCTCCAGCGTTCGCAACAGAGCACGCCGGTTCGACAAGGACGTCAAACTGTCCACATAAGCCAATTTGGCCAGTTCGCGTTCCAGCGAACGCCTTTTGCCGATGTCTCTGGTGTGCACCACCAAACCACCGACCTGCGGCACCTCACGCTGATCCGAGACCGTCGACTCGGTATCACGCCAGACCCCGTCCGCATCGCAGATCCGGGCATCCACCTGTATGTGCCGACGATTGCGGCTTCCGGACAGAACGTCGGCGAGTTGACGGTTCACCTCCGCGGCGTCATCGGGGTGAACCAGGTCGGCGAACTCCACACCGGTGAGATCGCGATCGGCCGAACCGGGACGCCATTCCGCCGAAAAGGCCTGCCAGCGGACCCGTCTGCGAGCGTCCAGCACGGTGATGAAGTCACTCGAACCGGCAACAATGGAACGGAGGTATTTTTCGCCGTCGGCTGCCTCCTCCGCGTAACGCCTGACGTCGATCTTGGCCAGAAGCTGCCGGATGGACAATGTCGCCACCGCCGCCATTCCCAACAGCAGGGCGTCGGTGGTCAACGAACCGACCGCGATCGTGTAGTACAGCGCCGACCCCACCGCCATACCCGCCGGAATCAACGCGATCGCCGCGTCGACCCTCGGAAGCGGCTGTGCCTTGCGCGCACCCGGATATCGGCGGGCCAACCAGGCCGTACCGGCGGCGGCCAGACAGCCGAGCGCACCGGCCAGCACCATCAAACGGCACGCCCAGTCCGGCAGTGGACCGGCAGTGGCGATGAGGATGCTCACGTGCGATACCGCCACGAGCCCCAACGCCGCGACCAGGAGGATGTAACGCCGCCGATAGGTTCGCGCCCGGACCGTCACCACGATGCCGATACCGAACATGACCACGGCGGCCATGCCCGTCACCGTGGCTTCACCGTAGCGGGTGAGCAGCTCCGTTTCGACGTCGCGGGGCCCCAGGAAGCCCCAGCCCGTGAACAACAGGCACGACCCGATGAACGCACCGTCCATCGCGCTACGCAGTTGAGACGCTCGACTGGACTCACCAGGCAGCCGTGTCAGACCTTCGGCGAAGAAGACCATCATCACGACTCCGCCCACGGCGATCGGCATCGTGTCGGCCACGATGACGGCCAGAGCGACCGCCACGGCAGCCACGCCCAGTCCGATGGCGAAGCGCCGATAGGCCAACCGGTCTTCACGCACAACGACGGGGTCGCTGATGCGCCATACGACGAACCCGGCGAAGGCTGCCGCGATCACCAAAATGATGCTCCACGGCCCGGGGGTCGCCTCAATCCCGCCGATGATCCGCGCCAGGGCGACGACCACCGCGGTCAGTAGTACCAGTCCGACGATGCCCGCAGTCAGTAAAACGTGAGACCGCGAGGTTCGGATACCAAGGGGGTGCACTCGTCTAGAGTGCCATCCTGCCCCATGAAGCATCTACTGGTATGTACTCATATGTCACAAAAAAACTCGCGGCGTATTCACGCGACGACTCCATATTGCCATCAACGGGAGAGTTTGCCCTAGTCCACGACGCGATACGCGCCATCGCTTGCGGCCGTAGCCATCGATGCATATGCACGTAGCGCCGCGGTCACGGGACGCCGACGGTCTCGCGGCGTGAACGGACGGTCGCGCTTCTCCTCGGCGACCCGACGAGCAGCCAGCTCCTCATCGGACACCCGGAGAGTGATCTTCCGTTCGGGGATATCCAACTCGACGAGGTCACCGTCGACGACCAAACCGATGACGCCGCCCCCGGCCGCCTCCGGCGAAACATGCCCGATGGACAGACCCGACGTGCCACCGGAAAACCGGCCGTCGGTGACCAACGCACAGGCCTGGCCGAGGCCACGCCCCTTCAGAAACGACGTCGGGTGCAGCATCTCCTGCATCCCGGGGCCGCCCTTGGGACCTTCGTAACGGATGACCACAACGTCGCCGGCCTGCACCGCACCTCCGAGGATGCCGGAAACGGCATCCTCCTGCGACTCGAAGACCCGAGCGGGTCCGCTGAACACGAGGTTGTCCTCACCGACTCCGGCGGTCTTGACGACACAACCGTCCGGTGCCAGATTTCCGAAGAGCACGGCCAGGCCACCGTCGGCGGTATAGGCGTGTTCCACGGACCGAATACAACCCGTCTCGGCATTGCGATCCAAACTCGACCAGCGGTTGGAGGTGGAGAACGGTTCGGTGGTTCGCACACCCCCCGGAGCCGCGTGGAACAGTTCGGCGGCGTCAGCACTGTGATCGGGGTTGCGGATATCCCAGGTGGACAACCAGTCGGGCAGAGATGGCGAGTGCACCGATCCGACGTCCTCGTGCAGAAGGCCCGCACGGTGCAACTCGCCGAGGATCGCCGGTATCCCACCCGCCCGATGCACGTCCTCCATGTAGTAGTCGGCCGAGTTCGGCGCGATCTTCGCCAGACACGGGACTCTACGCGATATCGCATCGATGTCTGCGACGGAAAAGTCGATGCCGCCTTCACGCGCGGCCGCCAATAGGTGCAGCACCGTATTCGTCGAACCGCCCATGGCCACATCCAGGGCGACCGCGTTGTCGAAGGCACGACGATCGGCGATGTTTCGGGGCAGCACGGATTCGTCGTCACCGTCGTAGTAACGGCGCGCCACCTCGACGATCACCTCACCGGCACGGGAGAACAGGTCACGCCGGGCCGAGTGCGTCGCCAAAACCGAACCGTTACCCGGCAGCGCCAGGCCGATGGCCTCGGTCAAACAGTTCATGGAGTTGGCCGTGAACATGCCCGAGCACGAACCGCACGTCGGGCAGGCGGAACGTTCGATGTCGTCGAGGTCGTCGCCGCTCACCGAATCGTTGGCCGAGGCGATCATGGCGTCGACCAAATCCAGCCTGCGGGAAACCACACCGTCGACGGCGACCGTACGGCCGGCCTCCATGGGCCCTCCGGAGACGAACACGGTCGGGATGTTCAGACGCATCGCCGCCAGCAGCATGCCCGGTGTGATCTTGTCGCAGTTCGAGATACAGACCAACGCATCGGCGCAGTGCGCGTTGACCATGTATTCCACCGAGTCGGCGATCAGTTCCCGGCTGGGCAGCGAATAAAGCATCCCGCCGTGTCCCATGGCGATGCCGTCGTCAACGGCTATCGTGTGGAACTCCTTCGAGACGCCACCGGCGGTCTTGATCGACTCGGCGACGATGTCGCCAAGGTCCTTCAAATGAACATGACCGGGCACGAACTGGGTGTAGCTGTTCGCGATGGCGACAATCGGTTTCCCGAAGTCGTCGTCGGTCATGCCCGTCGCCCGCCACAGGGCACGGGCGCCCGCCATGGTCCTACCGTGGGTTGAAGTACGCGATCGCAGTGCTGGCATACCGGCCAGTCTGCCACTTCTCACATAATGAGACCGGGAGCCCACGGAATGAAGCAGACATAAGGCTACTTTTCGGTCGCATCACCGTTACCGGAATCACTCGTCTTCTTGGCGGATTTCTTGGCCGCCTTCTTGGCCGCCTTCTTCGCAGCCTTCTTCACGGCCTTCTTGGCCGTTTTCTTGGCCGCCTTCTTCGCTGTTTTCTTCGCAGCCTTCTTCACCGGTTCGTCCTTGCCCGCGTCCTCGGTTTCGGCAGCCTCCTCCGACGCCCCAGGCTTTTCGGCCACCTCACCGACGAACTCGTCGGGCTCGTCCGGCTTCTCGTCCGCCTCGGCTCCTTCAGGAGACGTCGCCGAATACTCGGTCAAGGCGTCCAGCTCACCGGGGTCCACCGTGAGAGCCTTAAGCTCCTCGTCGCTCCACGTCTGCGACGACGGGAGAACCGAACCCGCCGGACCCGAAACACTGAGTTTTCTGACCTGGACTCCCAGAATCTGGTCGATCGGGCACGCACCGTGCTGTTTGGAGTCCTCGCTTCGACGGTGATCACCGACCACGACCACATGCCCGGACGGGACCACACCGGAACGGTTGAGCTCCGGTGGATAAGGTTCCCCCGCCACGGCCACGACACGCTTGATGTACCAACCGGCCGAATCCAGATCCCGACCAGCCGGCGGATTGTGACGCCATCCCGAAATCGGATGCGGCCTGGCCAGGACAACGATGCGTCCCTTGCGCAGCCCGCCGATGCCTCGACGAATGAGCACCTTCTCACCGTCGTACAAGGCCGGGCTCATACTCATGCCCTCTACCGTGATGGCCACATATCGATGCCGAACCCACCAGGCGGCCGCAGCCATCGATGCCACCGCACCACCGCCGATGAGCAGTCCCCACGTCTTCTTGGACCGGCGCTTCGTCATGTCAAGATCCTACGCCGTCACCGACGAAACCGAGCGATGCGTATCACGTGGCGCGATGACCAGTGACATCACATCACGACGAACACCATGCGCGACCACCGCGACACCGATGTTCGGTATGGACAAAAACGGGCCCGTACCGCAGCTGCGGTACGGGCCCCTTCGATGGGTCCGGCGTCCATGGCCCGATCCTTGTCGAGGTCAGGCGTTAGCCGATTCGGCGGCGCCGCCTTGAGGCGGGATCTCCACATCGCCGACATAATTGGCCGCCTGAATGTTGAACAACCGGGCGTACTCCCCGTCCGCGCGAATGAGCTCGGAGTGCGTCCCGTCCTCGCTGATACGTCCCTCTTCGAGGACCACAATGCGGTCGGCGTGTCTGACAGCACCCATACGGTGAGAAATCAGGACGCTCGTCGCCCCCTCGCGGTACCGGCTCAGACGATCGTGAACAGCCTGTTCGGCCGCCGCATCCAACCCGGCACTGGGCTCATCGAGTATGAGTAGATCCCGGCCCGCACGCATCATCGCCCGCGCCAACGCGACCCGCTGCCACTGACCACCGGACAGGGTCATCCCCTGCTCGGGGTCCTCGTTGTCCTCGCCTTGGAAGAAGATCCGAGACAACATGGTGTCGTAGCCCTTGGGCAACCCGCGGATGAACTCGTCCACGTCCGCCTGCTTCGCGGCCGTCTCGATCTTGTCGCGGTCCTCGAGGTTCACCAGGTCACCGACTCCGATGTTCTCCGATGCGGACAGGTCGTAAGACATGTAGTCCTGGAAAACCGCACTGATCCGGTCACGGAAATCGGCAATGTCGACGTCCTTCAAGTCGACCCCGTCCCACGTGATACGCCCACGGGTCGGGTCGTACAGGCGACACAACAATTTGACCAAAGTCGACTTACCGGCCCCGTTGACACCGACCAACGCCAGCGACCTGCCGAAGGGTATGTCCATTGTTACCCCTTTGAGGACCCACGGTCCATCCTCGGTGTAACGGAACCACACGTCTTCGACCCTGATCGCCTTCTCCAACTTCGGCATCGGCACGGGGTCCTTGGCCGCCGGAAGCTCCGATTTCATGTCCGAGACCTCCACGTAGTGGCCGAACAACAGCAGAGCTTCATAGCCTTGAGTGGCGTTGCCGACCATGCCGCCGATGGCCGCCTGCACACCGGCCACCGCGGCGATGAACGCCGAGACGTCTCCAATGGTGAACTGCCCGGACAGGGTCGACGAGATCATCCATACAAGGCCACCTGCCGCCACCACCGCACCCATGGCCGCGAGCGGGCCCTGAGTGTTCATGACCTTGCGGTCGATCTTCTCCTCGGCCTGGTTGATCGCCACGGTTTCGCGTCGCATGCGGCCAAGCAGGAAATCGCCCAGACCGAACAGCCGTATCTCCTTGACCGCAGCCAGATCCAGCATCAGCATCTGGTAAAAGATCTGCCTGCGGTTGCGTGGACTCATCGCCCACATCATTCCGGCCTGTTGTCGACTGATGGCCAACTGCACGAAAAAGGCCGGCACGGCGGCCACAATGGTCACCGCAGTCATGATCGGGCTGATCACCAACAGGACGCCCAGGAAACTGACGACGGTGATGACGTTTTGAACAAGACCGAAAATCGCCGCCGCAGTCTGTTCCGGCGCCATCGTCGCTGCCTGCTGCGCCATGCGCAACCGGTCGAGGAAACCCGGGTTCTCGAACCGGGCCATGCCGTCGAATCCGTTGACCGACATAAAGAGTCGGTCTTGCACCACCAATGTGACGCCACGCTTCAACCGGCCCTGGATGTACGTCGTCAGGTACGGCATCGCCGCCACGAGGATCCCGAAAATTCCGATGACGGCGACCAACAGCATCGGGGGGATCTCGGGAGGCGCCTGACCCGCCGGAATCTGATCGGCCGGAGTCCGCGCAAATTGAATTCCGTCAAGGAGCCACTTCGTGAACAACGTGACACCTGCGGGCAGCAGCCCCTGAAGGATGGTGAGGAACAGATACAGGGTGGCCGCTACCGGCCCCGCCTGCCATGTCAGGGCCAACGCACGAAGGGCTCGCTTGAGGAGCCCTCGCCAGCCGCCGACCTTCGTAACCTCAGGCTGAGAAAGCATAAATCAGACGGCCTCGGACAAGGTTCCCGAACCGCTGTGCGAACGGGTCACGACGCCACTCTCATCGAAGTGGACAAAACTGGGAAACGCGCTGATAGAGAATGCGGTCGCGACCTTGTCCAACTCGCCCTCGGTGACCACGGTTGCCTTGCCGTCGAACATCGCGGTGAACTCGGCACGCTCATCGCCTTCTCCCGCGATCACGACCAGGGCCTGTTGCGGCGTGAAACCGGCTTTCTCAATGTGATCGACGAGCTGCGGAATCGCGGGTTTGCACGCCGAACAGGTGGTCGAGAAGAATGCGGCGATTCCCGCGCTTCCCGTGAAGGATTCGTTGCTCACGTCGTCACCGGCGGTCGAGGATGCGGTGAACTCCGGCAGCGGGGAGCCCGCGGCGGGACCGGTGTCCATCATGGGCATACCGGGCATATTCGCCTCGTTTCGGCGAAGTCGACGGATAACGGCCATGGTCAGGAGCAGGTTCAAGACCGCAATGGCGCCCACCAGGACGACGGCGGCGATCAAGTAAGGCATGTATTCTCCAGGGTCGAGGGGTAATCGAGGTTACATTTCGACGACAAGGTCCACAATGTCGTCATAGAACGCGGCGAGCACCGCGATCAGACCGGATGCCAACAGCGCCACCGCGATGCCGCCGGGCGCGACAGCAGGCGACACCTCCCACAGCGAAAGCACCGTCCCGGTAAGCGCCAGAAGCAGCAGAGCCAGGTTGCGCCACACGTGGCGCAAACCGAGTCGTGCCGTGGCCCGACCGAAGCAGGCGCAGCGTATGTCCATTCCGGTGCGTGCGGATACCGCAGCCAAACCGGTAAAAGCCGCCATCATCGCGGTCGCCGCCCACAGTCCAACCGGCGGCAACCACCAGACCGGAACGAGCAACAGGACACCCACCATCGCCTCGGCGGCGATCAATGCCCAAGCGCCCCACCGCGACCACGCCACCGACAACCGCACGGCCGTCAACAGGTCCGCCCACATCTGGACGGTGTCGGCCGGCGACCGCAGTTTGGCCACCGACGAGACGAGAAAGACCCCGGCCAGACCAAGTTGAATGGACAGCAGGAGATAGGGCATACAGATCCTCGGACGGTAGTCGGCTCGCGATCATCGGCTGCTCGATTATGACTGCTGCGACACCGAAAGTGAAGGCTTCGTTTGGCATTGAGACATGTGACAACTTTGCACATCCGAACGGCTGAATCGAAGCGCCCCACGATACCTAAAGCCACATGGGGAGAACGCTCTACCCGTTGGCACACAATGATCTCAGCGTGTCGGATCGGGCATCGATGCCTCTCAGCCTCCGGCCACGGACGGGAGGATCCTCACCTCCGCGCCATCCTCCACGAGAGTGTCCATGCCGGACAAGGAGCGGCACTCGTCCTGGTCGATGAACACGTTGACGAACCGACGCAGCCGCCCCTGTTCGTCGCATATACGCCGACCGAGACGTGGGTGCCGTACCGCCACTCGATCAAGAACGTCTTTGAGACTGTCGGATTCGGTCACCTCCATCGTGATCACCGATTGCCCACCGGACTCGTTTCGCAGGGCAGACGGCACATACACCGTTATCGACACAAAGGACCTCCTTGGAAAGTCACGCAATCCGACCGACGCGGCCGGCGCGGCTACCTGGAAACGTCACGGCTTCTCGTTCAACAAGGCCATTGCACGCCGGTGTCACCGTCGAAGCCCTTGACATCCCATACACCGTGCACTGCGACAGTGGACCGAACGTTTCTCAAACCCGGGCTGCGCGAACACACAGGACATCGGGCAGGTGGCCAACCACTCGGTGCCATCCACCGTCGGATTCGGTGGTGGCGAAGACATCACCGGAGCGGGTACCGAAATACCATCCGGGGTCGTCGTCACCGTCGGTCGTGGCCGCGTCTCGCAACACGATCCCGAAGTACGGTTCGCTCGGGAGGCCTTCGCTGTATTCGCTCCACGTACGCCCTCCGTCGTCGCTGCGCTGCGCCTGAAGCCGCCCATCCGGTGGAAACCGCCGTACGTCGGCGGCAACCGGGAAGTTCATGACACTGTTCGCACGCCTCGGGTGAGCAACCATGGCGAAACCGAAATCGGACGGAAGGCCCTCGGCGATCGACGTCCATTGGCCGGCCTCGTCGTCGCTGCGATACACGCCTCCGTGATTTTGGGCGAACATGCGTTCCGGTTCCACGGCGTCACGAACCGCCTTGTGGACGCATTGGCCGAACTCAGGCGTGGGATCGCCCAGGAATTCGGCGCCGATCCCCCGGTTTCTCGGTTCCCATGAGGCTCCACCGTCCACGGTTTGGTAGACCCCTCCGGTCGACATCGCCACGGTCACCCGCTCCGGCGACGACGGATGAGGCAGAACCGTGTGAATCGCTGCGCCCCCGAAGCCGGGAAACCACTCACTTCGGTGTGGGTGGTCCCACAGCGCCCGATTGAGTTCAAACGTCACGCCGCCGTCGTCGGAACGGAACAGGCCGTGTGGTTCCACTCCCGCGTAGACGACATCGGGTTCGGGACCGAACGCGAACTGCCAGGCCCGCACGAAGGCCGCGTCTTCGCCCTCGGGAAACGCGATCGGAGCGTGCTCGGGTTCCCGCCACGTGACACCGAGGTCGTCCGAATGCCACACGCCGGGCCCGAAGTGGGAACTGTCGGCACCGACGAGAATCCGTGGAACATCACGACGGGTGTCGATACCGATCGCGTATACCCCGCTTTGAACGGTGCTGCCGTCGCCGCCGAGTACGAGCGGGCCCTGCAACCGCCATTCCCGGCGGTCCGGTGACGTGGCCGTGAACAGGCCCTTCTTGGTTCCGATCGTCAATAGAAAGGTCATCGATCCCTCCTCCGTGAGCCGCTGGTGGCCCATCTGGTGAGACCACGATCACAGCATGCACGGCCGGTATGACATTTCGGCGATGCCACCCGGGCCAACCATCTCGACCTGTGACACATATGTCAGCATCGACGCATGACCGTCATCAACACCAAGCCCCGATCCACTCGGTTTCGTCGCAGTGGCGGCGCATGGGTCGCGTCGGTTCTGGCGCTGGTGTTCGTCATGCCGTTCGCAGGCTCGGTCTTCATCGAGATCGATTCCGGATGGAAATGGGTCCTGACACCGATCGCCGTCGTCGCCATCGCCGTCCCGTTGGCCTTCGCGGTGTGGTCGTTGCGGTCGGGCGTCGACGTCGACGGTGAAGGACTTCGCGTCAAGGCGTTGCTGGGCAGCCGTTACATCGCCTGGTCCGACCTGGCCGGCCTCGACCCGCACAACGGCAAGGTTTACGCCGCTCTCACGTCGGGAACGCGCATCGAACTCCCCAGTGTCCGTCCCGTGGATGTGCCGCAACTGATCGCCGCCGGCGGGAATCAACTCGCCGACGACGATTCCGAGGCAACGGACACCACTCAGTAACCGTCGCTCACCACATTTTGCAACGGTTCTCCGGCTGCATACCGTTGCAATTGCTCACCCGCGACGCGATACATGTTGACCAGCGCGCCTTCGATATTGCCACCCACGTGCGGCGTGATCAGCACGTTCGGCATGGACCACAACGGGTGTTCGGCCGGAAGCGGCTCCGGATCCGTGACGTCCAGTGCGGCCCGGATACGCCCGGTGCCCGCCTCGGTGACAAGCGCCGTCGTGTCGACGACGCCACCACGGGCGGCGTTGACCAGCAGCGCGCCGTCTCTCATCCGTGACAGGAACGCCGCGTCGACCATTCCGGCGGTCGCCTCTGTCAACGGGGTCATGATGACCACGACGTCCGCCTGCGGCAACAGGGTTTCCAGTTGTGAGGAGTCGTGCACACCGTCGCGAGCTCGACGGGCCACCAGCACCGGCTCGGCGTCGAACGCCGCCACTCGGTGCGCAATGGCCGTGCCGATGTCACCGGCACCCACGATGAGAACCTTCTTCCCGGCGAGGGTCTCACCGGTTTCGGGCGCCCACCGGTTCTCACTCTGCGCCCGAAGCAGGGCGGGGAGGCGTCGCAGAGAGGCCAGCATCGCCATGACCGCCCACTCGGCGGTCGAGCCGGTGTGTGCGCCCTTTCCGTTGCACAAGACAACGCCTTCTGGTACCGCACCGACCCATATCTCGGCACCGGCCGACAACAGTTGAACGACTTTCAACCCGGTCATGGCCGCCAAGGGCCGTGTTGCCCACTCCTCACCCATGTAGGTGGGAACCCAGAAGTCGACCGTCGCCGGGTCGGAGGGATAGTCCTGCCTCGGGTCGAATACCTCCACGTCAACGCCTTCGGGTATGGCGCCCATGAACGGGAGGCCTTCGCGGTGAGAGATCCAAGCCTTCATAGCGCGCAGCCTACGTCGCAACGTCACGCAGCCAAACCCGACGGGGAGGAGCTGTTGGGCACATCCTTTACGCTGGCGAGGTGAACTCTCGTGTTTGGCGCCCGTTCGTCGCCTCGATCACCGTCCTGGCGGCTGCATCGGCGTGCAGTTTCGGCCCGCCACCACCCGACGAGAGCGGCGAGCCGCCGACGCTCCCCTCCCCGTCCACGGGGCCGGAGGCGCCCGATCCCGCCGTAGTCGCATCGGTTGTCGCCGCGGAGTTGGAAGTCCCGTGGGGCGTCGATTTCCTCCCCGACGGTTCGGCGTTGGTCACCGAACGCGAGTCGGCGCGTCTGCTCCATTTGACTCCGCCGGGAGAGTCCGGAGGCGAGTGGCCGACCGAGGAGGTCCAGGTCATTGAGGATGCGGTGGCCGACGGCGAGGGTGGGCTGATGGGTATCGCCGTCTCTCCCGAGTACGCCGAAGACGAGACCGTCTACATCTATTACACGACGGCCGAGGACAATCGGATCGCCTCCCTGACGCTGGGCGAGGAACCCGAGGCCGTCCTGACCGGAATCCCGAAGTCGTCGATTCACAACGGTGGGCAGCTTCGTTTCGGCCCCGACGACATGTTGTACGCGACCACCGGGGATGCCTCGGACCCCGACGCGGCGCAGGACCGAGACAGTCTCGCAGGCAAGATCCTGCGTATGACACCCGACGGTGAGGCCCCGGACGACAATCCGTTCGACGGCTCGCTCGTGTACTCGCTTGGGCACCGCAACTCACAGGGTCTGGCCTGGGATGCGTCGGGACAGTTGTATGCCACCGAGTTCGGCGCCGACACCGCAGACGAGCTCAATCGCATCGAAGCGGGTGAGAACTACGGGTGGCCCACCATAGAGGGGTCGGGGGGCGGCGATGATCACGTGGATCCTCTGCTGACCTGGGAACCCGCTGAGGCTTCCTGCTCCGGAGCAGCGTTCATCGATTCGATTCTGGTGATCGCGTGTCTCCGCGGAGAACGAATATGGAGTATCGAGTTCACCGAAAACGGCACGATCGTGGGTGAGCCGACCGCTAGCCTGATCTCAGAACTGGGCAGGCTGCGAGCCGTCACCACCGCCCCCGACGGATCGATGTGGATTTCTACATCCAATGTAGAGAAAGATCAGGCTCGCGACGGCGATGACATGGTGATTCAAATCATCGTGGGTGGATCGATAGGAGCGCAGACCTGAAAAGCGACGATGAAAGCACCGCCCCCGACACCCCCGAGCCGGGCGGCCCTCGGCGCGTCGGCCAAGTGATGAGCCGACGATACCGACGGATCCGCACGCTCGGGGCACGTAGCCTGCGCTGGACTCGCGAGAACATCTGGATGAGGCGCATCGCCACATCCGCGTTGTTCACCCTCATCGCGACGATCGCGGCCTCGATCGGAATTTTCGTGGGCGGTGTCGCCTCCGTCGACGTCGGTCCGTTCCGGACGACGATGGCCGTGGAACCGTCGACCGTCGGCGAATCCGAGGTGTATCTACCCCCTCTCGGTTCACTCATCTTCGACAGTCACGACGGACCGCTGAGGTTGTCGCTGAGGCTGGACTCACTCGACCAATCCCGCACCCAGGAGCTCATCGCCGACCCCGCCGGTGTGGAGAAGGCCAGTGCCACGGTGCCCGACGACCTCGTCGTCGGTGTCACCGATGTCGCGCTGGGGGCCACCGGTGGAGCCCTGCTCGCGGGAATCGTGGTCGGACTTCTGCTGTTCCGATCCGGGCGCCGAGCCCTCATCTGCGGCACCATGTCACTGGTCGTGGCGCTGTCCGGCATGGGCGTCGCGGCGTCGACCCTGCGACCCGACTCCATCACCGAGCCGCGCTACGAGGGTCTTCTCGCCAACGCTCCGGCCGTCGTCGGTTCCGCGCAGAACATCGCCGACCGTTACGAAAAATACCGAGATCAGCTGCAACAGTTCATTGTGAACATGTCGCAGTTCTACACCATCGCGCGTACGCTTCCGGCGTTCGAGCCGGACCCGGGGACCATCCGCGTCCTGCACGTGTCCGACCTGCACCTGAACCCGGCGGCGTGGGACGTGATCGTCTCGGTCACCAAGCAGTTTCAGATCGACATGGTGATCGACACCGGCGACATCACCGACTGGGGCACCCAGCAGGAGGCCGATGCCTACACGGAACGCATCCGTGAGATCGCGGCCCCTTATGTCTACATTCGAGGAAACCACGATTCGCAGGCAACGGCCGACACGATCGCCGAACACAGCAACGCCGTCGTCGTCGACGACGATGTCGTGGACGTCGAGGGCTTGAGGATCGCCGGCATCGGAGATCCACGGTTCACTCCCGACAAGTCCGCCAAGCCGTCGGACTGGCGTGAAGAACAGGTGATGCTGGACTCGGGTACCCAGTTGCGCGACACCATCGTCCGATCCGGTGGCGCCGACCTCGCACTGATCCACGACCCCGTGGCCATCGGTCCCGTCGCCGGCGAAGTACCACTGATCCTGTCCGGGCACCGGCATCAACGTCAGGCCGAACTCGTCGACGACGACACGCTCCTGCTCGTTCAGGGGTCCACGGGGAGCGCGGGGCTGCGCGGCCTTCAACAGGACACCCCCGTTCCCTTGCAGCTGTCGGTTCTGTACTTCGACAACGACACGAAACTTCTGCAGGCGTTCGACGACATCTCGGTCGGGGGTGTCGGTGAAACCGAGGTCACGCTGCAGCGACACATCCTCACCGACGGGCTACCCGACGACGACTCCGACCTGATTCCCCCACCCGATGAGGTGGTGGACGAGGACGACCCCGATCTCGAGCCCGACAGTGGACCCACCGGCAGCGAGCAACCGGCGTCGGATCCGGAGGCGACGTCCGAAGAACCGGACTGATCCGCCACGGCGTGACCGTGGCTCGGACGGGACCACTCCGCACCCGTGACCGGCTTGAACAGACAACGACGTGACCCCGCGGTTCACCGTTCTGGGGCACCGCCACGAGACGAAGAAGGTCGTGCATACACGCCGGTATGCACGACCTTCGACAACACCCGCAGCAGAACGGCGGGTTCACGGGTTTCTAGGAAAGGCGCTCCAGGATCAGCTGACGTACCGATTTCGCATCGGCCTGTCCCTTCGTCGCCTTCATCACGGCACCGATCAGAACACCTGCCGCGGCATGGGTTCCGCCGCGCACCTTTTCGGCGACATCGGGGTTGGCCGCAATCGCCTCGTCGACGGCCTTGGTCAACGCCCCGGTGTCGGAGACGATCGCCAACCCGCGGGCCTTCGCAACCTCCTCGGGCGCGCCCTCTCCGGCAAGAACACCGTCGATGACCTGTCGGGCGAGTTTGTCGTTGAGCGTGCCCGCGTCGACCAGAGCCTGTAGCTCGGCCACCTGTTGCGGCGTGATACCCAAGTCCGTCAGTCCGACTTCGGATTCGTTGGCGCGACGGGACAACTCACCCATCCACCACTTGCGTGCCGCATCGGGCTTGGCGCCCGCCCGTATGGTCTCCTCGATGACGTCCACGGCGTCGGCGTTCAGGACCGAGGCCATGTCGTGTTCCGACAGACCCCAGGCCTCCTGCAGCCGACGGCGACGTACCCGGGGAAGCTCCGGCAACGCGGCTTTAAGCTCGGCGACCCATTCGACGTCGGGGGCCATCGGGGTGAGGTCCGGTTCCGGGAAGTACCGGTAGTCCGTGGCGGTTTCCTTGCTGCGTCCCGCGGTCGTCTTACCGGTGTCCTCGTGGAAGTGACGGGTCTCCTGCAGGATCCGTTCACCGGCCTCGAGCAGGCCCGCCTGCCGCTGAATCTCCGACCGCACCGAACGTTCCACGCTGCGCAGCGAGTTCACGTTCTTGGTTTCGGTACGGGTCCCCCACTCTTCGCCGGGCCGGTTGAGCGACGTGTTGACGTCGCAGCGCATCGAACCCTGCTCCATCCGGACGTCGGATACGTTCAGAGAACGGATCACCTCACGCAGTTCGGTGACGTAGGCGCGGGCGACCTCGGGCGCCTTGGCGCCGGTGCCGGGCACCGGCTTGGTAACGATCTCCACCAAGGGGATGCCAGCACGGTTGTAGTCGACGAGTGATTCGGTCGCGCCCTGGATTCGGCCGGTTGCGCCCCCGACATGAAGGCTCTTTCCGGTGTCCTCCTCCAGGTGAACCCGCTCGATCTCGATGCGGACGGTCTCGCCGTCGACGTCCACGTCGAGCCAACCGTCCTCGCACAACGGCTCGTCGTACTGAGACGTTTGGAAGTTCTTCGGCATGTCCGGGTAGAAGTAGTTCTTCCGCGCGAACCGGCACCACGTGGCGATCCGGCAGTTGAGAGCCAAACCGATCCGGATGGTGGCTTCTATCGCCGCCTCGTTGGCCACCGGCAGTGCGCCCGGAAGCCCGAGACACACCGGGCAGACCTGCGTGTTCGGGTCGGCCCCGAAACCGGTCGCGCATCCGCAGAACATCTTCGTCCGGGTGCCCAGCTCGACGTGCGTCTCCAGTCCGATCACCGGCTGAAAGCGCGCGATTGCATCCTCATAGGAGGGAGTGGTCGCGGTCGTCATGTCACAGCTCCTTGTCGGCCACGTCGGGAATCTGGTCGGACAGTCGGGGGTCCTGGGTCGACTCCAAGGCCGCTCCGACACGGTAGGCCACGTCGTCACGCATCGTCGGCGCCATGACCTGAAGCCCCACCGGAAGACCGTCGGACAGACCGACCGGGACCGACACCGCCGGTCCACCCGACAGGTTCGCCGGGATCGTGTACAGGTCCGCCAGGTACATCTGATACGGGTCTTGCGTGCGTGAGCCGAACTCAAAGGCGGTGAACGGCGTCGTCGGCGAGATCAACGCGTCGACCTGACCGAACGCGTTGTCGAAGTCGCGCGTGATGAGCGTCCGCACCTTCTGAGCCTGACCGTAGAACTGGTCGACGTAGCCGGAGGACAACGCATACGTACCCAACATAATGCGGCGCTTGACCTCGGGCCCGAAACCGGCTTCACGAGTGGCCGCCATAACCTCCTCGAGAGAGCGAACGCCGTCGTCTCCGATCCGCAACCCGTAACGAACGCTGTCGAAGCGAGCCAGGTTGGACGAACATTCGCTGGGCGCGATGAGGTAGTACGCGGGCAACGCGTACTCGAAGTTCGGGCACGAGACCTCGACGACGTCGGCGCCCAGCTTGGCCAAAGCCTCCACCCCGGCCTGGTAGGCGGCCACCACTCCCGGTTCGGCTCCGTCACCGGCACTGAACTGTTCGACGACGCCCAGGCGCACGCCGGACAGATCACCATTCAAACCGGCCCGCGCGGCCGCCGCAACCGGCGACGGGTCCTGCGGGATGGAAGTGGAGTCCTTCGGGTCGTGACCGGCGATGACCTCGTGCAGCAACGCCGCGTCCAGCATCGTGCGGGCCACCGGGCCCGGCGTGTCCAGCGACGAGGAGAACGCGATCAGGCCGTACCTGCTGTTGGCTCCGTAGGTCGGTTTTCCACCGACGGTGCCTGTCACGGCACCGGGCTGACGAATCGAGCCGCCGGTGTCCGTTCCGATCGCCAACGGCGCCATGCCCGCGGCCACCGCCGCCGACGATCCTCCGCCGGAACCTCCCGGGGTCCTTTTCAGGTCCCACGGGTTACGGGTGACACCGAACGCGGAGTACTCCGTGGAGGACCCCATCGCGAACTCGTCGAGGTTCGTCTTACCCAGGATCGGCATACCCGCCGCCTTGAGACGTTCAACGATGGTCGCGTCGTATGGAGGCACCCACCCTTCAAGCATCTTGGAACCGGCCGTCGTCGGCAGACCCTTCGTGACGACGATGTCCTTCACCGCCACAGGTACACCTGCCAACGGGCCCAACGGTTTGCCGGATGCACGATCGGCGTCTACGGCGCGGGCGGCCGCCAACGCACCTTCGGCGTCGACGTGTAGAAACGCGTTGACCGTTCCGTCAACGGCGGCGATACGGTCGAGGAACGCCTTCGTGACCTCTTCAGAGGTCAACCGCCCGTCGGCGATCGAGGCCGCAAGCTCGGCGGCAGTCGTGTGAACGATCGACATTCTTAATCTTCCTCCCCCAGGATGCGCGGTACTCGGAACCGATCCTCGGCGACGTCGGGCGCCCCCGCCAAGGCCGCGTCACGAGGCAGGCTCGGGGCCGGTTCGTCGGCCCGGTAAACGTTGGTCAACGGCACGGCGTGAGAGGTCGGCGGGATGTCTTCGGCGGCGACCTCCCCGATCCGTTGGACGGACTGAAGAATCACGTCAAGCTGCTGGGCGAAACGGTCGAGTTCGGCTTCCGTCACGTCCAGGCGCGCCAAATGCGCCAGATGCGCGACCTCGTCTCGAGAGATTGCGGTCATCGGGTCTAGTCCTTCACAACGGCAGTCAAAATTCGGACTGAACGAGTCTAGATTCCGACCTGGAGGGCGAAGCCACTGGTGTCGCAGGCACACGTTGGTGTCACGCCGGTGTCGGACGAGCGGCGGTGTGCACGCATCGGCTACCGGGACACGCTGCGCGCCGAAATCGGCGACACGTTGTTGATCGGCGGGTCCGCCACGTGCGGCCGGTAACGGGACAACCAGCCCGCCAACTGCGAGGCCGGCATCGGCTTCGCGTAAAACCAGCCCTGGGCGGCGTCGCATCCGAACTTCCGCAGTTGTCGCCAGATCCGTTCGTTCTCGACGCCTTCCGCGACGACCTGCAACCCTAGAGATCGACCCAATTCGATGATCGAACGGACGATGGCCACCGCATCGGGATCATCGGCCATTCCCAGGACGAACGACTTGTCGATCTTGACCTCGCTGACCGGTAGGCGCCGCAGGTGCTGCATCGACGAGAAGCCCGTGCCGAAGTCGTCCAGGCTCAAACCCACACCGAGTTCCTCCAGCCGCTTGAGAGTCGCCATCACTCGCCGAGGGTCGGCCATCAACGCACTCTCGGTGATCTCAAGACGCAATGCCGCGGGCGGAACCTGGTGTTTGATCAGCCGTTGAGTCAGGTAGTCGCAGAAGTCGGTCGCATGAAGGTCGCGGACACTGACGTTCACCGAGACGCGCAGCGTCAAACCATCGGCGCGCCATCGAGCAAGTTGCGACACCGCCTCGTCGATGACCCGGTACGTGAGGATCCGCATCACCGCACTGTGCTCGGCCAACGCGATGAGTTCGGCGGGATCGACGCTGCCCTGAGACGGGTGTCGATAACGCAGCAACGCCTCGACGCCGACGACGTCACCGGAGGCGAGCTCGATCTGCGGTTGGTAATACAGCTCGACACCGGGCAGGTCGGGCGCCTCCAACGCCCGTCGCAGGTCACCCAGCAACGCAAGACGCTCCGGAGAGTGGTGGTCGTATTCGGGGGCGTATCGGGCGACACCACTACCGCGACTTTTCGCCTCGTACATCGCCACATCCGCGTGGCGGAACAGGGTCTCGAAATCGGTGCCGTCCTGTGGATAGCACGCCACACCGATCGCGCCGGAGACGTCGACGCTCACGTCGTCGAGCCACACGGGGCCGCTCAGGATCGAGCGCACCCGGTCGGCGTATCTCTCAACCTCCGACTCACTGCCGTACTCGGCGATCAGAAAGCCGAACTCGTCGCCCCCGATTTTGGCCACCATCTGGCTGGATTGGCCGCACGCGGTGAACCGGTTGGCCAGCTCCTTGAGCAACTGGTCCCCCACCCCGTGCCCCAGCGAATTGTTGACCGCCGCGAAACGGTCGAGGTCACAGATGAGAACGGCGAGTCGGCCGCCAGACTCCTCGGCACGGTCGATGGCCTCCGATACCTCGGTCTGGAAGCCTTTGCGGTTGGGCAGGCCGGTCAAGCTGTCGGACAGCGCCATGCGTTCGTGCTCGCTCGACAATCGGGCCATCCGGTAGACGGCGTATATCGGAACGGCCGACAGCAGAACCAGCCACGCGTTGACCGACGCGACCACGACCAGGATGGGCGCCAGCGCCAGTTGGGCGAAGTGTACGACCGCCTCGTAGCCAAAGGCTCGCACGACCATGCGCCACCACGGAACGGAAAACCGGAGGGTCCACGCGAAACACACCAACAGGTGGCTCACCGCGAACCACGCGGTACCGGCCGCCAGCAACGCGACGAGGCCCCATCCGCTGTCAAGCAGGTGGGCCGAGGACATTCCGGCCGCCACCAGGACGAGGTGCGCCGCGGTGAGAGCAAGCGCGAACTGAGCCGTGTTGAAGGCCACTCGCCAGGCGGCGGCGCCGAGACGCTTGAAAATCAGGGCGGCGACCACCGTCTGGATGATCAGGGCGGGAATGTACCCCCACCACAGAAGGATCGCCATGATGAAGCTCAGCGACAGCATGGCCGCCTGCGAGTAGCGTGAGCCGGGAGGTAGGAGCGGACGCCATTCGATCAGGATCGCCATCACCGCCATGACCCACACGGCCACCGGGACGTCGGTCAGGTTCACGATCCACAGCGCCGGTGTCAGCCACGAGGTGAGTGCCACCGCGATCACGGCCGACACGACGACGGCGGTGACATACCCGAAAAAAGCTTCTCTTCGCTGTGACGGCGCCGTATTACGCAGTGAAGTCGTCGTCATTCAAACCCTCCCGACGTCGTCACCGATCGATTCACCAATGACGTGTTCGCCGCGGCCGCTCTATTCGAGAGTGGCACAGTCGGCCGTTTACAGGAACCCCCCGTCCTGAGCAACGACTGCCAATCCCCCAAAGTGACGGTCAAGCGACGCCAGATCGCGATTGAAGCGTATATCACGTTGTCGGCAGAATCGATTCTCAAGCTGCACGAATCGCCACGGTTCGCCGGTATCGCCGTTTTTCCCAGTGACGCTCTGACACAAGACATCGCCAAGATAACGGTTTGATAAATGTTACCAATAGTCGGCCCCAACGCTCGACGCGGAGAAAACCAACGAAATCGACGAAGGGCACGATGAAGCAACACTTCAAGAAAATCATCATCGGGTCAAAAGGGCGCCAAAATCTAACGACGCCCAAAATGATTACCCAGCGTCACCGATCGATTTCTCCATGGCCGCTTCGGGACCGTTCTCGAGCAACTCGGCAAAACCGTCGACGTCCAATATCGGCAGGCCCAACTTCACCGCCTTGTCGTATTTAGAACCGGGTGAATCCCCGACAACCACAAAGGAGGTTTTTTTCGACACCGAGCCCGACACCTTGCCACCGCGAACCCGGACCGCCTCGGCCGCACCGTCCCTGGTCCACCCTTCGAGGGAACCGGTGATCACCGTGGTCACTCCGATGAGGTTCTTCGCCACCCCTTCCGCCGGTTCCTCGGTGAACACCACACCGGCAGCACGCCACTTCTCCAGAATTTCACGGTGCCACGGCTCCTCGTGCCACTGCCGGACCGCGGCCGCGATCGTGGAACCCACACCGTCCACAGCTGCCAGGCGTTCCTCCTCCGCGGCGAATATCGCGTCCAGGTCACCGAACTCGGTAGCCAACGCTCGAGCGGCCACCGGGCCGACGTGGCGGATCGACAAGCCGTTGACGATCCGCCACAGCTGCGTCGACTTCGCCTTCTCCAGGTTCGCCAACAGCTTCGTGGCGTTCTCTTTAGGCTCTCCCCGGTCGTTGGCGAAAAAGGAGACGACCTTTTCCTCACCGTCCTCGGTCTTGCGCGGCAGACCCGTGTCCGGGTCTCGGACCACCACCTTGATGGGCAGCAGTTTTTCCATCGTCAGGTCAAACAGGTCACCCTCGTCTGCCAGCGGCGGCATCGCCGGTTCCAACGGCTGGGTGAGGGCGGCGCAGGCGACGTAGCCCAGACCATCGATGTCCAGGCAGGACCGTCCGGTCAGGTAGGCCAGGCGCTCCCGAAGCTGCGCCGGACACGACCGCGCGTTCGGACACCTCAGATCGACGTCCCCCTCCGACATCGGCCGAAGTCCGGTGCCACACTCGGGACAGTTCGACGGCATGACGAACTCCCGCTCGTCACCGGTGCGGGCCCCGTCGACAGGGCCGACCACTTCGGGAATGACGTCACCGGCCTTCCGGACGACTACCCTGTCCCCGATCAAAACGCCCTTGGCCCTCACCACGTCCTGGTTGTGGAGGGTTGCGAACTCGACCTCGGACCCGGCGACGCGCACCGGCTCCAACACCGCGTACGGCGTGGCGCGGCCAGTACGGCCCACACTGACGAGGATGTTCGTCAACCGGGTCGTGACCTCCTCGGGCGGGTATTTGTAGGCGATGGCCCACCGTGGGGCGCGGGTCGTCGATCCGAGACGTCGTTGGTTCACGATCTCGTCGATCTTGACGACGACACCGTCGATCTCGTGAACGACATCGTGCCGACGCTCGTGGTATTGCTCCACATAGGCTTTGACGTCGTCGAGTGCGGAGACCCGCTTCCAGTAGGCGCTGGTGGGCAACCCCCAGGCCGCCAAAGCCGCATAGGCCTCCGACTGACGCGTCGGCTCGAATCCACGTCGAGCGCCCACTCCGTAAACGGTCATGCTCAACGCCCGCTTGGCCGTCTCCGCCGCATCCTTCTGCCGCAACGAACCCGCCGCCGCGTTACGCGGGTTGGCGTACATCGGCAGAAGCTTCTGCTGACGCTTGCCCTCCTTGGCGCGTTCGGCGTTGGCGGTGGCGATCCTCTCGTTGTCGGCCATACGGTCGGCGTTGAGGCGCTCAAAGGAGCTGGTGCTCATGTAGACCTCGCCACGCACCTCCAGGAATTCCGGTACCGGGTATCGGTCGTTGTCTTTCAGGCGGTGCGGAACGTCGGCGATGGTCCGCACGTTGGGAGTGATGTCCTCACCGGTACGCCCGTCACCGCGCGTGGCGCCCCGGACCAGTACGCCGTTCTCGTAGGTGAGGTTCACCGCCAAGCCGTCGATCTTCAGTTCACACAGGTATGTGGCATCGGGGACCTCGGTGGTGACCCGGTGCGCCCACGCGGTCAAATCGGCTTCGCCGAAAGCGTTGTCCAGGCTCAAGAGAGGTTCGGCGTGCTCGACCGCGGCAAACAGCTCGGACAGGTCTCCGCCGACGGCCTGTGTCGGGGAATCCTGAGTACGCAGTACGGGATGTTCATCCTCCAACGCCATCAGTTCACGCATGAGGGCGTCGTATTCGGCGTCGGAGACAACCGGCGCGTCGTCACGGTTGTACAGCTGCCGGTGGCGCTCGACTTCGGCCGCCAATTCCTCATGACGTACCCGAGCGGATTCGAAACCTTCAGGCGAATCGGCTGCGACATCTGATTTCATACCGACCGAATCTAGTCGGTGGGTACGACGTCACAGCGGTAGGTGACACGGGCCGCGACGTGTCGTCAGTCCCGGATTCTGTGTGCCGCCTCGACGCAGGCGGCCATGGTGGCCCGGGCACGCGGCCAGGTCAAGTCGGACATTCCACATGCGGGCGTCACCACGACCTGGTCACGCCGCCGGTCCGGTTCCAGTCCCCACCGCCTCCAGGCCGTCTCTACGACGTCGGCGACGCCGCGACCGGTGGGTTCGTCCTGCTCCGGGCGGGTCTCGGCCGCTCCCGCGAACAGAGTGAAACCACCGTCGAGCAGTTCGCCCAGCGGGTCCATCGACGTTGGAGAATCGAGATCGAGCAACGACATGTCCAGGGCGACGCCCTCGGCACCGGCCTCGTGCAACAGGGTTACCGGCACCGCCTGCGCACAGCAGTGGACGACGACCGGGACACCGACGGTCGCAATGATCCGTGACAGGTGTTCACGGACGACGGAACGTTCGACCGCCGGATAGCGGGAGAACCCGGACTCGGTGGGTATGCCGCCGGTGAGAACGGCAACCAGCGACGGTTCGTCGAGTTGAAGCACCACTCGGGCCCGCGGCAGGCGCGCCGATACGTCGTCGACGTATCGGGCCAGCCCTTCGGCGAGGGAATCGGTCAGGTCGGCGACGGCGCCACGGTCCCGCAACATGGCGCCCCCGGTGCGCCGCTGCAACGCGGCCGACAACGTCCAGGGGCCGGCCGCCGACACCTTGAAAAATCCGTCGTGGTCGGAGACGACGTCGGTGAGAGTGTCGCGATCACGTTCCAGGAAATCGATGGAACGACGCAGGTCCACGCCCTTTTTCGACGCCGTCTGCCACCTGCCCGCGTACAGCTGAACCGGCAGATCCACCAGGAGAGCGGCGCCCCGCCCCACCAGTTCGGCACCCGGCCCCCGAGCGGGGAGCTCCGGAAGATGGGGAAAATCCGGTAGTTCGCCGAAGACCCGTCTCACGGCCTCGTCGACGTCCACACCCGGCAACGATCCGATACCGGTGGCCACGCCACCGGGCAACACACGTTCCGTCACGGGAGCCCCTTCGTTCACGCCGACGACGTCGCCAAGGACTCGGTGCGACTGATGGTGGCGCTGGCCAACACCGTGTCGCCCTCCTCGTCGGGACGGTAAACGACCATCGCCTGACCGGCGGCCACACCTGACGCGACCCCGTGCAGGCGCGCGGTCAGAGTGTCACCGTCGACGGTCACCGTGGCCGGGTAGCACTCGCCGTGGGCACGCAACTGCACTTCACACTCGAACGGTCCTTCGATCGTGCGTCCCTGCGTCCACACCGGTTTGTCGCCGTGGACCACATCGACGTCGAGGGCCTGCCGGGGCCCGACGGTGACGGTGTTGTCGACCGGTGTGATGGACAGGACGTACCGGGGTTTCCCGTCGGCGGCCGGTCGTGTCAGGCCCAGTCCGTGACGCTGGCCGATGGTGTACTGGTGAGCTCCCTCGTGACTGCCCACAACCTCACCGGTGGTTCCGTCGACGATGTCGCCGGTCTTGGTTCCCAGTTCCCGGTTGAGGAAGCCACGGGTGTCCCCGTCGGCGATGAAGCAGATGTCGTGACTGTCGGGCTTGTCGGCCACCGCCAGGTCACGCTGCGCCGCTTCGGCACGCACCTCCTCCTTCGTCGAATCCCCCAACGGGAAGACGGCACGCGACAGTTGTTCACTGGTCAAGACCGCGAGGACGTACGACTGATCCTTTCCCTGGTCGACAGACCGACGCAACATTCCGTCGGTGAGTCGAGCATGGTGTCCGGTGACAACGGCGTCGAAGCCGAGTGCGACGGCCCGGTCCAGAACCGCCGCGAACTTGATCTTCTCGTTGCAGCGTAGGCACGGGTTGGGTGTACGTCCGGCGGCGTACTCGGCGACGAAGTCGTCCACGACGTCTTCGCGAAACCGTTCGGCCATGTCCCATATGTAGAAGGGGATTCCTATGACGTCTGCGGCCCGGCGGGCGTCGCGTGAGTCCTCCAGGGTGCAGCAACCCCGGGCGCCCGACCGGAAGGTTTTCGGGTTCGACGACAGAGCCAGATGGACTCCCGTCACGTCGTAACCGGCGTCAACGGCTCTGGCGGCCGCAACGGCTGAATCAACGCCACCGGACATGGCGGCCAATACACGCAAACTCACCGCACCAGCCTACCGGCCGCTCCGATCGTGCCGACACGCCGTTTTACCTCATCGGTTACGACAGCCCGGCGGCTCGCGCGCGTTCGACGACGGTGGGCAGTGCCGCCAACACCACGTCGACATCGGCTTCGCACGATGTGTGTCCCAGGGAGAAGCGCAGCGACGAACGCGCATGTGCCGCCGAAGCCCCCATGGCCGACAGCACGTGCGACGGCTGCGCGACTCCGGCCGAACATGCCGAACCGGTGGCGCATTCCACACCGGCGGCGTCCAGGAGCATCAACAGCGCATCTCCTTCACACCCGGGGAACGAAAAGTGGACGTTTCCGGGAAGACGCTGGTCGATGGGACCGTTCAGTACCGCGTCGGGCACCACGCGCCGTACACCGTCGATGAGACGGTTCCTCAGAGTGGTCAACCGTTTCGCCTCGGCTTCACGCCCGTCGACCGCGGCGGTGACTGCGGCCGCCAACGCGGCGATCCCGGCCACGTCCAACGTTCCCGACCTCACGTCACGTTCCTGCCCACCGCCGTGAGCCAGTGGAACGACCTGGGCGTCGGTACGCAACAACAGCGCCCCCACGCCGGTCGGTCCCCCCAGTTTGTGGCCGGTCATCGACAAGGCGGTGACACCGTCGATGTCGAACCCCATGGTGATCTGCCCCACCGCCTGAACGGCGTCGGTGTGGAAAGGCAGGCCGCGTTCGGCGGCCACACTCGCAATCGACGGGATGGGGTTGATCGTTCCCACTTCGTTGTTGGCCCACATCGTCGTCAGTAGTGCCGCCTCGTCGGCGGCTTTATCGACGGCCTCGGCGACGTCGTCGGGAGCGATGCGACCGTCGGCGTCGACCGGGAGCATGTCCACAACGGCCTGTTCATGCTCGACCAGCCATTCCACCACGTCGAGGACCGCGTGGTGCTCGGTCGGGCTCACCAGGATGCGTCGACGCCGCGGGTCGGCGTTCCGTCGGCTCCAGTACAACCCCTTGACGGCCAGATTGTTGCTTTCGGTGGCTCCGGACGTGAAGATCACCTCGCCGGGTGTGGCTTTGAGCCGATCGGCGACGGTTTCCCGGGACTCCTCGACGATGCGGCGCGCCGCGCGGCCCCCCGAGTGCAGCGACGAAGCGTTACCCGTAGTAGTGGCGGCCGCGAGATAGGCGTCGCGGGCCTGCGTGATCATGGGAGTTGTGGCCGCGTGATCTAGGTAGGTCATGTTGTGGAACCTGTCTGAGACTGGACGTACGAACGGTGTGAGCGATAGGTGACGGTGGCCCGATCGGTGCGGGCGGCGTCGACGCACCGCGCCGGGTTCGACTTCTTCGTCGCCGCCTGCCGCCGCCCACCGACGGCGTCGGCCCGTGAGTTGGTCGACCGGAAGCACACGGTTACAGCCTATTGGGTGGGTTTCCACGCCTTGCCTACAGTCGGCGAGCACGCCAGGATGTGAAGCATGGCAACAAGTTCAGGCGATCCCGACACCACGGTTGCCGACTCGGCGTTGGCCGACGCGTTGGCACGAGGTCCGTTCCACGTGGCGCTTCGGGAGGCCATCAGTGCACGGGGCCTCGGCTTGGACCGGCTCCGTCATCGGCTGTTGGCACGGGGTCTTCCCGTCTCCACGACCAGTCTCAGTTATTGGCAGCACGGGCGTACCCGTCCCGAGCAGCCGAAGTCGATCGAGGCCGTCGCCGCGTTGGAGGAGATTCTCCGCCTGCCGGATCACAGTCTTCGCAGACTGCTGGGGCCGCGACGTGCTCGCGGCCCCCGTTCGCTGCGCGCGCGGCAGTCGCGGCCCGAAGCCGTCATCGGCGGTGGGGCTGCGATGCGTGAGCTGTGCGACCGTATGCCGTTGGCGCGTGAACATCAGATCGACATCGTGACTCAGCAGGTGACGGCCACGATCGACGACCAGGGCCGCGACGCCGGGCACGAGGTCTCGATGCTGGTCCGGGCGCGCCGGGACGGTGTCGATCGTCACGTGGCGCTGTTTCGCGGCGACCGCGGCTGCGACATCGACGCTGTGCGAGTGGCCCCGTATCGGGACTGTGTCATTGGGACGGTGGTGAGGCACCCCGACGAACCGATGTTGCTCGCCGAGGTGCTGTTCGGGACGACGTTGTCCCAGGGTGAGTCACATTTGATCGAGTTCGAGGTCATCGACGGGACGAGCGAACCGGCCACACGCTACGGTCACGGATTCCGGTACCCGGTGGAGCGCTATACGCTCCAGGTCCGTTTCAGTCCCCGGTTGTTGCCGCGACGCGTGTTCGGATTCGCTCAGTCCCGCCTGGATGTCAAGCTCCGGGAGACCGGTGACATCACTTTGAACAACTGGTTGACCGCCCAGGTTTCACACTCGGACGTGAAACCGGGGGCCTTGGGCATCGGCTGGACGTGGTGATCAGCCCCGGAATCGCTTGACCAGCGCCCAGGTGGCGGGGAGCATCGCCGAGGCGACCACCAGTTTGATGAGGTCGGAGACGACGAACAGGGCCGCGCCCTGGACGACTCCGTCGGCCCATCCCATGCCGGTGGCCAGCACCAGGTAGGGGACGCCGAATCCGTAGATGGCGAGATTGCCGACGACCATGATCCCGGCGGTTTTCATGAGCGTGCGGTCTCCACCACGGCGCGCCAACGCCCCGACGACGGTGGCCGCCACGAGGAAGCCGATGACATAACCGAGAGTCACGATGGACATGCCCGCGGCACCTTCGGAGAACCACGGCACACCGGCGATGCCGGCGACCAGGTAGAGCCCCATGGTGGCGGCGGCACGGGCCGGACCATAGGCGGCCCCCAGGAGGAGGACGGTCAATGTGGTCAAGACGAGCGGGACCGGGGTGATGCCGGGCAGCGGGATGGCGATCTGGGCGGAGGCACCGACCAGGCCGGCTCCGGAGGCCACGAGTACGACGTCGCGCACCCAGGCGGTGGCTTTCGTGCTCGGGATCAGGTCCACCAAGACCTGTCGTGGGGCGATGGCTGTCTGTGCGGTCATGAGAGATCCTCTAATTTCTTTTGCAGGGAATCGACAAAAAAGAGGTGCGGCAGAAAATCTACCGCACCTCGATGGCGATGACCAGCCAGAGCCGGTCGAAACTAGCTTCTACTGTCGCGACTTCTTGATCTCTTCCGCCGCTTGGGGAAGCACCTTGAACAGGTCTCCGACGACTCCATAGTCGGCTATCTCGAAGATCGGCGCGCCCTCGTCCTTGTTGACCGCCACGATCGTCTTAGACGTTTGCATTCCGGCCCGGTGCTGAATGGCACCGGAGATCCCCGCCGCCACGTACAGCTGCGGCGACACGGTGCTTCCAGTCTGTCCGACCTGAAACTTGTGCGGGTAGTAACCGGCGTCGGTCGCCGCACGCGATGCTCCCACGGCACCACCGAGCAGGTCGGCGAACTCCTCGATGACCGAGAACTGTTCGGCCGAACCGACCCCGCGTCCACCGGATACGACGACCGCCGCCTCGGTGAGATCCGGGCGGTCGCCCTTGGCCTCGGTAACACGGTCGGAAACGGTGACCAGTTTCGCCGCGTCACTCACTTCGACGGGAACCGAGACGCGTTCGGCGGACACCGGTTCGGCCGACGGAGTCAAGGAGTTGGGCCGCACGCACACCAGGGGGAAACCCTTGCTCACCTGGGACTGCACGACCGTGGACCCGGCAAAGATCGGCTGGGTCGCCGTGCCGTCCGAGTCCAGGCCCACCACGTCGGTCAACAAACCGTTGTCCAAAGTCACCGCAACGCGCGCGGCGATTTCCTTGCCTTCCTGGATGCTCGGGAGGAGAACCGCCGCAGGTTGCTTTTCCCGGATCAGCGTGGTCAAGACCTCCGCCTTGGGCGCTACCAGGTACTTGTCCAAGACCTCGTCTTCGGCGGAGTAGATTTTGCTCGCGCCGTATTCGGCGAGACTGTCGGCGATCTCGTCGGTCAGCCCGGGGGCACCCATGACGACCGCAGCGACGTCTCCCAGGCCGAGGCCCCGCGCCATCGTCAACATTTCGTAGGTGAGTTTGTTGGCCGCACCGGCCACAACGAATACTTCAGCCATGTCGGTAAACCCCTTTGCTACACGAACTTCTCGGCGGCCAGGTATCCGGCGAGCTCAACGCCGCCGGCTCCCTCGTCGGTGATCTTCTGCCCGGCGCTGCGGGGCGGACGCGGTTCGGCGGAGACCACCTTGCTGGTGGCGGCGGCCGCACCGACGGTGTCCGGCGCGACCCCGAGGTCGGACAGACTCCAGTTCTCGACGGGCTTCCGCTTGGCGGCCATGATCCCCTTGAGGGACGGGAACCGTGGCGTGTTGATGGAGTCCCAGACCGACACGATCGCGGGCGTGGCCGCGGTCAGGGTCTCGTAACCGTCGTCGGTCTGTCGTTCCACGGTGAGGGCACCGCCGTCGACGGTCAGCTTGCGTGCACCGCCCATGACGGCCACTCCGAGCCGGGCGCCCAGCATCTGGGCCATACCGCCGACGCCGCCGTCGGTGGATTCGGTGGCGCACAGGACAAGGTCGTACTCCAGCTTGGACAAGGCTGCCGCGATGACCGCCGACGTGGTGACCGCGCACGATCCCGCGATGGCGTCGTCCTGCACGTGAACCGCCTTGTGCGGCCCCATGGACAGCGCTTTGCGGACGGTCTCCAGCGAGTGGTCCGGTCCGACGGTCAGGACGGTGACCTCGGCTTCTCCGGCGTCGGCAATGGCCATCGCCGCTTCAAGGGCGTTTTCATCGAGTTCGCTGATGACATTTGACGCGGAAGCACGTTCCACAGTGAAGTCAGCCGAGTCCAGATGCCGCTCCAACCCGGAATCCGGTACCTGTTTAACGAGGACAACGATTTTCATGTAGTCATCGGGCCGTCGTTCTTTCGACGACGTCCCTTCCTCCAATCTCAGAGCGTGTCTGCGTCAAGCCGAATCGCTCGGCTATGGCCGGCGGAGGCCACACGCGGCCTAAACGGACGTTCAGGTCACCATCATCACCGGCCAACGACAGTCATCATCATCCGGGTAGGCGTGGCACGGCGAATACTACCCTGGCAAGTTACTTGCGAGTAACCGCATCTGCGCTCCTCGGCGCGTGTCGCACCGCATCGACCGGCATCATGACGACGTCACACGTCCCGACGGACGGTGAGCAGGTTCACAATGACCGACGGCGTCACACCGTCCTGTCTCACCGATCCGTGGACTCCTTACTCTTGACGCGTGTCGCATCATTCGCGTCGGGCGACGATCGCCGTTATCGGTGTCGACGGAGCCGGAAAGACCACCCAGGCCAGACGCCTCACCGACTGGTTGCGTGCCACGGGACAACCGGCCACCTACCGCATGGCCGCGGGCGGGCGACGGATACTCGGCAACGCGGCCCAATACCTCGGCCGCAACGACTCCGTGGCGCTCCTCGGTCCGGAGCTCGCCCTTCGCACCGAGACCTTGATTCGGCATGTCAACCTGACGCTGTCGCAACGTGCGATCGTCCTCGTCGCCGACCGCTACAACCTGTGCCAGTTCGCCAGAACCAGGATGTTGGACCCCGATTTGGAACCGTGGGTGAGACGCACTCTGGCCAGGCACCCTCGCCCAGACCTGACGATCTATCTGAGCATCCCACCCGAGGTCGCGGCCACCCGTATCAAGCGGCGCGGCATCGACGTGGAGCCGGTTCACGGACTCGTACGATTGGACGCCGCTTACCGCTCACTCCCCGAGGCGGACGACTTCCTATACCTGGACGCGGATCGCACGCCCGACGCGGTCAGCGTCGATATTCGGAAACTGGTCCGGTCGGCCCTTCCCGAGTTGTTTGTCGGCAAGGCATTATTGATGCATGGGCCGAATCGTCATATTCGTCGCACTGGCGTACCTTGCATCGCTGATCGCCGCCGTCGCAGACTGCCTGGGAGGCGAACATCCTCCTCGACGCTTCAGCCGTGCCGCGTGGGTGTTGATCATCGTTTTCCTGCCGATAGCCGGCGCCATCGCGTGGTTCATGTCGGGGCGACCACGCCCACAGGGCAACGGCATCACCCGCCCACGGCCTCAGAAACGCACGTTCGGTCCGGATGACGACCCCGACTTCCTCAACGATCTTCAGCGACGTCTACGCGAGGACAAAGACGACCGCTGACCCCTCGGACACACCCCGAGGTCCGATCACGGTGCATCTACCCGTCCGGTCTCCCATCGGCGCTACAGCGGCCGCGAGCTCCCCTGAATCAATCTGGTAACAATGGTCACCACCGGCCGTGCGACGAAACGGCTCGCAGGTCACCCGGCGTTCTCGGCGCCCCGGTGCGACACCATTCGGAGGTATTTCCCGTGACAAGCCCTCAGGGCGGTAAACGCATCCTGCTTCTCTCGTGGGAGTACCCGCCGGTCCTTGTCGGCGGACTCGGCCGTCACGTCCACGCCTTGGCGACCTCGCTGGCCGCAGCCGGCCACACCGTCACAGTGGCCACCAGGCACGGCAACCACCCCGACGGCACGCCGGCGGCACTGGACGAGACCGTCGACGGGGTTCGCATCGTTCGGGCCCCACAGGACGCCCCGCTTCTGGACTTCGACACCACGACGCTGCTGCCCTGGACGATGGCCTTCAACCACGCCCTCACCCGAGCCGCTCTCAGGGCGACACGCACCCAGGAATTCGATGTCGTACACGCCCACGACTGGTTGGTGACGCACGCCGCGGTCACCCTCAAACACCACCTGGACGTGCCTCTGGTGGCGACCGTGCACTCCACCGAGGCGGGTAGGCACCTGGGTTGGCTGCCCGACCAGGTCTCCAAAGACATCCACGCCATCGAATGGTGGCTGACGTACGAGGCGCGTGCCGTCATCGCCTGTTCGGAGTACATGCGTTGGGAGATCAACCACCTGTTCGATCCGCCCGACGGCAAGATCCAGGTGGTGCCCAACGGGGTGGACCGCGCCAGTTTCACGCATGCACCCGGCGCCACGGACCACATTCGAGACGAATACGCGGACGGACCCATCCTCCTCCACGCGGGCCGGCTGGTCCACGAGAAGGGCGTTCAGGACCTCATCGAAGCCACCGTGTTTCTCGTCGACCGTCACCCCGGCCTCACCGTTCTCATCGCGGGAGAGGGGCCCTGGGAGTCGGAGCTGAAGCGCCAAGCAGTTGAGCTGGGGCTCGACAAGACCGTGCGGTTTCTCGGTTTCGTCGGCGGTGCGCAGCTACCGGCGCTGCTGGCGGCCGCCGATTGCTTCACCATCCCCAGCCGCTACGAACCGTTCGGGATGGTGGCGTTGGAGGCCGTGGCCGCCGGCACCGTCGTCGTGGCCGCCGACGCCGGTGGGTTGACCGAGTTCATCATCGACGGCGAGACCGGGATGACGCACCGGCCGGGAGATCCGGCTTCGCTGGCCGACGCGGTCTCGACGGTCCTTGAGCAACCCGATCTTGCACAACGGTTGAGAGACAACGCATCGGACATGATCAGCCGCCATTACGACTGGGGGCCCATCGCCTCCCAGACCGCGGACGTGTACGAGCAGGCCGAAGTCGACGAGCAGACGGTGGCCGCCGATGTCGCCGCGCGACAGCTCCAGCCCGACATCCCCGAGGGAAATCTGTTCGAACCTCGCGCCTGAAGCGCACACGAAACAACGGTCGTGCCTCGTCGAGGCACGACCGTTGTCACGACGGTTGTGGTCGGCTTACGCTGCGCCGCCGAAGACCCCCGCCTCTTCGAGGCGCTTGGTCGTGGCGTCCCAGCCCTGTCCGGGGAAGCTGTCGACGAAGGAATCCAGTTCACCACGGATCTTTTCACCGTGACCGGCCTCCGCGAGGTCCTTCATCTCCTGGACGAACTTGTCGGAGTCGGTGGCACAGTGCACGGTCTTGCCCGTGGTCAGGTTACGGACGTAGGCGTGCTTGCCCTTGTTCAGGGGGATCAGGTACTTGAACTCGCCCAGCACACTCAGGCCACCGCCCTGGCCGGCCTGACCCGCACGTACTGACGCGCGCGCGGTCTTCGAGGTGTTGTTTGCCATTGCCGGCACTCCTCACCATTGGATGAATGAAAGATTGAACGCTGCGGTGAGCACTCGGACCCACCAGGACGTCATAGCGGCCGGTGCACAGACCGGCCTCGGTCAACGATACCCGACCGGCAAAAACGGTCCTCAACACCTCGGCGGCGGCCGTGTACGACCGTCGGGCGGGTTTCGTGTGGCCGACACACCCCTGACCGAAAGGATGATTTCTGACCGATATCGACCTGTAATCGAAAAATAATCACCCTAAACCCCTAGCGCCGTTCCCCTTCGAACGTCATGATTGGCGAGATAGATTTCGCGCTCTTGGTGCGACACCTGGCCTATGCCGCGAACGTGTTCGATGGTTGTCACCGATCACCGATACGATCGCTGCTCGTTTGACGCAATGAGTTTGGGGAAGGCGCATTGCGCCGAAACTGCCAGGAGGTTCGACGTGCCAACGCGAGGCGTTATCTATGTGCACTCAAGCCCACCGGCGGTATGTCCACATGTCGAGTGGGCCATTGGCCGTGCTCTCGACACCGAGGCCAAACTCACCTGGTCGGTACAGCCGGCTTCGCCTCCGTCCTGGCGCACCGACTGCGCATGGAACGGACCGCCGGGAACAGCGATGAAACTGGCGAAGGCGCTCCAAAAGTGGCAGATGCTTCGATTCGAAATCACCGAGGACGCCAGTCCCGGTGTGGACGGTGAACGCATCATGTTCGTGCCGAGCCGCGGTCTGTACCGCACAGCAACCAGCGCCAACGGGGATCTCTTGATCGACGAGAACCGCATTCGCGCACTTTTGGCCACCACCACCGATGCGGACACACTGCGCCATGGGCTGAACAAGTTGTTGGGCACCGAGTGGGATGCCGAACTCAACGTTTACCGAAACTACGACGACGACGCCGGTCAGAACTGGTTGTCGCAGGTCAGCTGACACACCGCGCCCACTTGCACACGACGGGCGCATGTGATCAAGGTGTTGAAACCTTGTGGGCGGACACCGGCCGTGCTTCGGCTCGGCCGGGTGTCGCCCGCACGGAGATGTCTTTGCCACCAGGCATACTGGGTACCAACGACCGGTGAACCGCACAACCATGTCTGGGGCCTTTGAGATGTCCACATCGCCACTTCCCGGCGGTCTTCCACTATGGCCGGGCACAGCCGAGGCCGCCGAACGCGCCCGCAAGGCCGAGGCGGCAAAAAAACAGGCGGCGTTGGCCGCCAAGAAGGCGGCTCAGGAAGAGGCCGCAGCAAAGAAGGCGGCTGCCGAAGCCGCGGCCGGGAAGGCTGCTGCAGACGCCGCGGGCCGGGCATCAACGACAGCCGACGGGTCCCCATCGCCGACGATGTCTCCCGAGGCCATCCAACGCGCCATCGCCGAACAGGCGGCAGTGCTGGCCCGTCAGATGACCGCAGAGCAGGCGCAGGGTGCACCGCCACCGCCGCCACCGCCGTCGGCGCATTCCGGCGACCCGGTCGCCGCCGCCTCGGCACGTCTGGCCGGTGCACCCGTACCGCCGGAGCAGATGGCACCACCACCTGCTCCGGCGCCACAGGCACCGCCTCCTCCACCGCAGTTCAGCCTGCCGCCGTCGTCATCACCTCACATGGACCCTCACCCAGGGCACCAGGCTCCCGCCCCGACGTCGTCGGCCGGTCCGCAGTGGGGCCCTCCTGCTCCGCCTCAGCACCCATACGGCTCTCAAGCACCGGCGTATCAAAATCCGGCGGTGCCGCCACCGCCGATGCAGGCTCCACCCCCGGGGGTGTACGGTCCGCCGCCACCACACGGAGCAGCACCGCAGGGCAGGGCCACACCGCCGCCGCCCGGGCACGGTCCGCACCACCATTACGGGCAGGCACCGCCGCACGGCCGAATGCCACCGCCACCCGACCACGGTCATCATTACTCTTACCCGCCGGCTCCGCACGGCAGGGCCACACCACCGGCTCCGCACGGCAGAGCCACACCACCACCACACGGGCAGGCGCCGCCGCCTTACCCGCCCCCCTGAAATCCTGCTCATACCGGGGCCTGCGGGCATCGTCTGTGATAATTCTTGCCCTCCAACCGCCGCTGAGGCGAAATGGACTCGAAGACAAATATGCTGGCGAAATGACAACCGACAAGACGACAGCCCGTTTCTGGTTCGATCCGCTGTGCCCGTGGGCATGGATGACATCGCGGTGGATCACGGAGGTGGAGAGGGTACGCGACATCACGGTGTCGTGGCACATCATGAGCCTGCAGGTCCTCAACCAAGACAAAATGGACGAACTGCCTGAGGCCTACCGGGCCCGAGTGGCCACCGGCGAGTGGTGGCAACCGGTCCGCGTCGTGGCGGCGGCGCGCGCCCACCACGGTGACGAGGCGGTCGGACGCCTGTACACCGCCATGGGAACCCGCTTCCACAACAACGGTGAAGGTCAGTCACGGGAGGTTTTCGAAGCCGCTTTGACCGACGCCGGGCTTCCGACCGAGCTGGTCGAGGCCGCCTACTCCAACGAGTACGACGCCGCGATCACGGCATCCCATGAAGAAGGCATCGGACTCGTCGGTCAGGAGGTCGGAACGCCCGTGGTAGCGGTCCCCGGCGCCGATGGCCGAGAGGTCGCCTTCTTCGGCCCGGTGGTGACACCCGCCCCCAAGGGCGAGGCCGCCGGCCGGTTGTGGGATGGAACGTTGTTGGTCGCCGGCACGCCCGGTTTCTACGAGCTGAAGCGGACCCGCACGCAGGGCCCCATTTTCGATTAGCCGGACCCGACACGCTCGGCGCCTGCCGGAAAACGCACACCAGGTGGGCGCCGCTAAAGTCAAGGACGCTGCCCGACCCGATCACACAGTGCAGGAATACCGCATGACGACCACGTCCTCCTACGACGCCGGATACTCACCCGAAGCGAAGGAGGCGTTGCGTGTTCTCCTTGCCGGAAATCAACGCTTCGTAGCCGGTAAGCCTCAATACCCGCGTGACATTCACGCGGCACGTGCCGCCGCCTCCGAACAGCATCCGATGGCCGCGGTGTTCACATGCGTCGATTCGCGCGTCACCGCCGAGTCGCTGTTCGACTGTGACTTCGGCCAGCTGATCGTGGTCCGCACCGCCGGTCATGTACCCGACCAGGCGGCCACTGCCTCCTTGGGGTTCGCCGTGGCCGAGCTGGACGTTCCTCTGATCGTGGTGCTCGGGCATGAACGCTGCGGGGCCATTCAACTGGCGGTCGACTCCCAACGTCAGGACGCGGGAGCCGACGCCGCCAACTGCCTCATGAGTCGGTTGCGGCCGATGGCGGCCCTGGGATTGGCGCAGTCATCGACGGACCCCTACCACGCGACGATGCTGCGCCAGATCGACGACACCGTGGGACGGCTACGCACCGACGCAACGCTCGTCGGTTGCGAGATCATCGGCGCGCGCTACGACCTCGACCACGGCACGGTCCAGGTCGTGGAGGAACCCACTCGAGTTGTCGTCGCCGGCTGACGATCAGGGCGCAAAGCCCATACGGCCTGATCGACGAAGCCTTCCACGGCATCGGTGCGCATGCAAACAACCACCCTTGGTTAACGTTTCCATATCGCCTCACCGCAGGTGTTGCGTACGCCACCGGGGACTGACAAACTCCACCAGATGGGACCAGTTGAGCATATCGACGCGTTGCGACGTGAAGGCACGTTGCTAGCCGAGGTTGCCGACGAAGTTGGCCTACACTCCCCCGTGCCAACCTGTCCGACATGGACTATAAGCGATTTGCTGTGGCACACGGGGACTATACACCGCTGGGGTAAAGACATTGTAGAGAATCGCCGTGCCCGGCGCCCGCCCCGCGAAGACGTGGCCAAAATCGTCGGCCCGATTCCCGACGACGCGCTGTTGGTCGAGTGGTATCGGGAAAGCCTGGCTCAGCTGGTGCGCACCCTCGAGACCACCTCGCCCGACCTCGAGTGCTGGCATTTCCTACCCGCCCCGTCGGCACTGGAATTCTGGACCCGACGTCAAGCCCACGAGACGGCCATCCACCGCGTCGACGTCGAAAGCGCACGCGGCGACGAGATCTCACCGGTCGGGAACGGATTCGCCGCCGACGGGATCAACGAACTCCTCGTCGGTTTTCACGGGAACCCCACCAGCAGGGTCCGCAGCGCCACCCAACGCGTCCTGAGACTGCACGCGGTGGACAATCCGGACGGTGCCGACTGGTATCTGCACTTCTCACCCGACCCGCTTCGCACCACACGCGCACCTGAGGGATCGGTCGACTGCACCCTCAGCGGTCCTGTGGAGCTGCTCTATCTGGCGCTGTGGAATCGGTGTCGCATCGACGATCTCGCGGTCGAAGGAGACGCCACACTGGTGAAGCTGTGGCAGGAGTTCTCGGCCGTCGAATGGCCGTTCGGCTGAGCGATCGACGCCGTTCGCGTCCGGATCCGTCGTAACGCTCCATCGCCGCGATGCCTTGCGTGCAAGGGTGTTCTAGTGTCATGTGCGTGAAAGAACTCGAACACGCGATCATGATGTATCTCGAGGGCATCATGTCCTCGCCGTGGATCTACCTGGCTGTATTCGCCATCGCCTTCCTCGACGGGTTTTTTCCCGTCGTCCCCGGTGAGACCTCGGTCATCGCGTCGGGAACGGCAGCCGCGGCATTCGGTTCACCGAACATCACGTTGATCATTGTGGTCGCCGCACTCGGCGCATTCGCCGGAGACCACGTGTCGTACTGCATCGGCAGGTTCGGCATCTCCCGGATAGCCAGGCCCGGCACCAAACGAGAAGCCGCCTTCAACTGGGCCCGTAATGCGTTGAACCAACGCGGCGGCCTGGTTCTGGTCGTTGCGCGGTACATCCCCGGGGGACGAACCGCGGTGACCATCACCTGCGGCGCCGTGCGTTACCCGTTGCGGCGTTTCATGTTCTTCGACGGTATCGCCGCGCTTTCGTGGGCGATCTACTCCGCGATGATCGGATACTTCGCCGGAATGATCTTCGAAGAACGTCCCCTCCTGGCCTTGTTGCTGGGCTTCGCCGTGGCCATGATCGTCGCGGGCATTGTCGAGCTGACACGGTTCATCATGAAACGGCGCGGCAGAAACGCCTCCGCGATGGAGGCCGTGGCGGTCACACCCGCGCCCGAAGCCCCCGTGGCAGACGCCGGACTGGGAACGGCCACCGCAAAGGCCGGAACCGACAACCCCTAGCCCTACATGACGAGGCCGTGTCGATATAAATCCGACACGGCCTCGTGTCACGCCAAGCCGTCGACGATTCCCGCCTCATACGCCAATATCGCGGCCTGGACCCGATTACGGATTTCCAACCGGGTGAGAATCGCCGACACGTAGGCCTTGACCGTTCCTTCGACCACGTGCATCCGAGCCGCTATTTCGGCGTTGGACAGGCCACCGGCGACCAGCTGCAACACCTCCCGCTCTCGGATGGTCAAATCGGCGATACGTTGGCGGGCTTTGGCCGAGCGCGTCATTCGGCCCCCGTCCCCTCGCGCCAGCTCCGTGATCACGCGATGCGCCACCAACGGCGACAGGAACGCCGCACCCGACGCCACTGCCTGTACCCCCGCGATAAGTTCCCGAGGGTCACCGGATTTGAGCAGGAAACCACTCGCACCGTTGGACAACGCCGCGGCGATGTACTCGTCCTCCCCGAACGTGGTCAGCATGATGATGCCCGTCTCCGGAACCAACCGCCGTATTTCCCCGGCCGCCGCAATACCATCCATTTTAGGCATACGGATGTCCAACAGGACCAGGTCGGGGCGGTGCGCCCGCACCTGCTCGACGGCTTCCCGGCCGTCACCGGCCTCGGCCACCACCGTGATATCCGGGTCCGAGGCCAGGATCGCCTTGACGCCGGCGCGAACCATCGCCTCGTCGTCAGCCATTACGATCTTCAAACCACCTGATCCTTTCTTCTGCTGTGATCACGTCCTTGCCGACCAACACACCGTCGGCGAAACACAACCGGTACACGTCCGCGATGCCCTCGAATTCTCGTCTTGAGGGGTGGTACACACAATCATCCGGAGGATCTGCGTCAATCCAAGCGGGCGGGTCGATCATGTCGAAGTACGGCAGGCGCTCCTCCACCGACTCCCGCGACTGCCCCACCACCAGTTGTTCGTACGTGGCGGCCGGCAGGACCGAGTACAACGAAACGATGCCGTAAACGAGCATCGACACCACCGTGAGGACCGCCATCAACACGGTTGGGATCATGAAAACCGTCACGAGTCGACGACGGGCCTGCCGGGTGGCGTCAACCTGTTCACGAAGAGAATCCGATCCCGGTTCCTGCTGCTCGGGCAACTCGGGTTCACCGTGGTGCGGCAGACGGGCCACGACAGTGAACTCACCGTCTTCTTCACCGGACCTGAGCTGCCCGCCGGCCAGGCGCAACCGTTCACTCAGGCCGACCAGGCCGCGCCCTCCACCGATCCCGGTCGCGCCGTCCAACACCGGATTGCTTACGTTGATAAGCAGCTCGTCCTTGTTGAAGCCGATCCGCACGGTCACCGGTCGGCCGGTGGCGTGTTTGGCAGCGTTGGTCAGACATTCCTGAACCGTTCGATACGCGGCACGATCAACCATGTACGGCAACGGCTCTGGCCGACCGTCGACGAGGTAACGGATCTCCATACCGGATTCGGTCGCCCGAGCGATCAGGTCGTCGATACTCTCGTCGGCCGGCTCCACTCGAATCCGGTCGTTGTCGTCACGCAGAAGCCCGATGATTTGACGGAGGCGTTCGGTGGCCTCGGCCGCGGACCGTCGAAGGTCGCCCGCCGCCTCCTGCTGCCCGGGGGGCAGAAGAGGGTCGACTTCCAGCGCTGCCGACCGCAACGCGATCAGGCTGAGTTCGTGCCCGAGGGAGTCGTGCATGTCCTCGGCGATGCGTGCTCGTTCGCGCAGCCTCGCCTGGTCGGCTATCGCCCGCTGCTCGCGTTCGAGCTGGCGGGCACGGTCCCACCCGCTTTCGAACAGCAACGCACGCTGATACCGGTACCGGCCTATCAGCCAGGGGAAAACTATGGCGAACACCAACAGGGCCGCCAGCCCGGCACCGTTCAACAGGCCGATCCGCAGCACCGGGACCAGGGTGAGAACCAACGCCGACATCGCGCCGAGGTGAACGATCAACGGGTAGTGGCTGTTGTCGGCGCGTCCCACCAGGTAGCTCAAAACGAACATCATGACCAGCAACATCAATCGCCAGCCGGGCCCCTCCTGCCCAATGAAGCCCCACGACGCCAACGTCACGACCACCAACAGCGCCGCGACCGGAACACGGTGGCGGAGCCACAGCGCGATCGCGACGCCCAGCCCCACCGCAACGCCGTCCCACGGACCACCGCCGACGGAACCGGGCATCATGGCCAGGAGGACGGGGCCTGTCAGCAGAAGCCACCACGCCACCTCGATCGCTCTGCGCGTCCCCGGGGAACGGACCTTTTGCCCAGGTGCCGGTGACCACGACAGGTCGATCCACTCCGGTGATTTCACGACCGAAACGGTACCTCCGGCCCGCCGCGGACGGTACCGCCACATGTTCGATCCGCCTGTAGCCGTCCGGCGTACTGTCTCAGGTCATGACAGGTTCCGTTCCCCCTCATTGCCACGTTTACTGGGCAAATATCTCTTCGGCTTCACACGTACCGGTGGGGCTGTTCGACGCCGATGAACAAGCCCGCCACCGTGCCTATCGACTGTCCGGCGACCGGGACCGTTTCGCCGTCGGTGTGTGGCTCAGTCGTCTGATCTTGGGCCGCCTGCTGACATTGAAGCCCCAGGAAGTCCCGCTGCGTCGAGACTGTCCTCGATGCGGGCAACCGCACGGTCGGCCACGACTTGCCGCCCCGGGGCCACACCTGTCGATCAGCCACTCGGGCGACATCGTGGCCGTGGCCGTCAGCTCGACCGATCCCGTGGGTGTCGACGTCCAGGAGTGCTCAGCCGACATGCCAAGCCCCGACGCCGTCATGTCACCACGAGAACTGGTCGGTTTCTACGCCCTGCCACCCGTCAGGCAAAGATCGGGTTTCTTCACCGTGTGGGTCCGCAAAGAGGCCGTACTCAAAGCCACCGGGGACGGGTTGAACGTCCCGCTGACCGATCTTGAGGTAAGTCGCCCCGACCGGTCCGCCCACCTCGTCTCATGGCGTGGAAGGCCCGGCCTCGCGATCCAACTGTCCGACTTGTCCGCCCCCGCCGGCTACGCGGCCGCATTGGCAACGACGGGGCCGTCGCGTCCGGCCATACAACACCGAGACGGGACCGAACTACTACAAACCGTCTTACATCGACTCAACAACCTCTTAGCCGACATTATGGACGCTATATGGGATGAAACGGCACTCTGTGTTCACGGCGTACCGGGCGGGACGCTTCATCCAACGGCCTCCAAGGCGGCCGCCCGATTGCGCCACGCCTTCAAGAGAACCCTCGCGAAGGCCGTCCCGGCACGGCTATCTCACACGGAGGTACCCATACATGTCCATGTCAAAAGTTCTGAAGCGCCTGAGCGCGGTCATCGTCGCCGCGTTCCTTGTCGGTGCGATGGCTTCCACCGCAACCGCCGACCCAGGCACACAGGACGTCGACGCCAACGCCAAGCTCAGCCACAGTCAGGCCACGACGATGCTCAGCGAGGCCGGCCTCACATGGTCGTCCAGCGGCAATTGCTCTGACCGGAATCGTCCCAACTGCACGTCCTTCGATCAGGTCAACGAAGCATCGATCCAAGGCATCATCACACTGAAAAACGCCAGCGGCTGCGCTATCAACGTCACCGGCGGCACCGAAACCGGGCACGCCGACGGAACCTACAGCCACTGGAACGGCTACAAACTCGACACAAGCCTGTCGGCCTGCTTGAACGGTTACATCCAGAACAGCTTCACCTCCATCGGTGGCAACAGGTGGGAGTCGTCCTCGGGCAACGTCTACTACAAAGAGGGCAATCACTGGGACATCACGTACTACAACTGCGGCGGCTGCTAGGCCTCACCATCGCATACCGTCGTTGTTTCAGGTCCCGTCGTGAGCAGTCGTTCGGGAAACGGCACCACACGGTGGAAGCCCCATCGTTGCCACAACCCGAGCGGACTCTCCCGGCAGCGGGATCCAAGACGGCTCCATAAGGCACTGCGGCCGGGTTTACGCCCGGTCGCAGTGCCTTATGGCTTCCTCTTCACAGAGGCCCTCACCGATCCACAACGCACGCGGCCGCGAAACCGCTACCGGGTCCCGGAAAACATGACAGGCTCGACAAACCGTATGCAACCGAAAGGAAGCGGATATGGGTAGCACCTATCGAGTCACCGAGATCGTGGGTTCGTCGGATCAGTCCAGTGACGAGGCCATCCGTAACGCGGTGGCGCGGGCCAACCAGACACTGCGGAACCTGGACTGGTTCGAGGTCGTCGAAACCCGGGGGCACATCGAGAACGGAAACATCGGGCACTTCCAAGTGACAGTGAAGGTCGGGTTCCGGCTTGAAGACTGAAAACCGTCTGAGGCGGCCTGCAGGCCGCCTCAGACGAAAACCCCGTCACACCTCATTCGGCGTCGTCGTACGCGTTCGGGCTTACCACGGCCACGGGGACCTTCGCGTGCTGCAACACGGCGTGGCTCGTCGACCCCAGGATCAAACGCGCGAATCCTCCGCGACCTCGCGAAGCAACCACGACCATCCGGGCTCGTTCGGAGATGTCCAGCAGCGGCTGTCGCGGATCCCCGTAACGAAGCGTCGGGATCACGGTGACGTCCGGATACTGCTCACGCCAACCCGCCAGTACCTGGCCCAGCCTCGCCCGAGCCTCGTCCTCGGCCTGTTTGTGATCGAACGTGTAGGCGACCGCACCGATCTCGATGGCCGGGATCTCGAACTGCCACGCGTGCACGGCGACCAGGTCGGCTCCGTACCACTGGGCCTCCTCGAACGCGAACCTCAGCGCCGACTGGGACAGCGGCGAGTCGTCGACCCCCACCACGATCTGTTCGTATGGTGCCGGGTCGGTGTCGGGCGCGTGTCGGGTCACGACCACCGGGCAGTGCGCGTGCGAGGTCACCTGCGCGCTCGTCGACCCCAACAAGAGGCCCGTGAACCCACCCCGACCGCGGCGCCCCAGGACCAACAGTTCGGACCGGCGTGACTGGTCGATCAAGGAACCGGCGACCGTCATCGACTCGACGACCGTGGCGTTCACATCCACGTCCGGAACCCTGTTCCGTACCGTCTCAGCCGCCTCCTCGACCATGTCCCACGCCGCCGCGGGGATTGCGTCCTGCGGTTGCCAACCGGATGCCGCGTAGTAGCGGCCTCCGGATAGAGGGGTCAGCGCCGAGTACATGATCCGCAGCGACGTTTTTCGCAGCCGAGCCTCGTTGGCGGCGAACGTTGCGGCGTACCGGCTTTCATCGGATCCGTCGAATCCCACGGTGATCGTCATGCCGTACCTCCTTGTGGCCGAGGATATGCCCAATCATCGGCGCCCCACATGCGGATCGCTGTAGCCAACAGTTGTTGCAACGTTCACCAAAGCTGTGATCGGTAGGGGAAAACGCGCGTCAGACTCGTGTCGACATCTACTGAACGGAGTTGACCGATGGGACTGTTTCGGCGTAAGTCGATGGAACAACGCCAGGCCGACGCCATGCACATGGCCGACAACATCGCACAGGGCAAAGGTGTTTTCGGAAAGATGACACGGGCCTTCATGGGTAAGGAGTTCACCGAAGCGATGGAGAGCGCGACCTCGTCCATGCGCCAGACCGAACATGCGGCGGCGCTGCGAGCATCGGGTGTCCCCACGATGACGGCGACCGTGGTGTCGATCCAGGATACCGGCCAGACCGTCAACGACGATCCACACGTGGTCCTCACGGTTGACCTGGGCAATCATCGGGTACCGCTCGCGACGCTCGTCCAGCGACTGGAAATCCCCCGGGTGGGCGATAAGGTACTCGTCGTCCGTGACCCTCGGACGAATGCGCTGCTGTACGCGGGCCCGTCCTACAACGTGTGACCCGTCGCCGTTGCGACACCACGTGAACGACACGGGAAGAGGAACGTCTTGTGAACGGATACACCACCAACGTTTCGGCCCGTCTGGGGCGGTTGTTGGGCGCCTTCGCCGACGCCCACGGTTTTCTTTACGACCCGTTCACCGGCCCGTCTGCGGCAACGATCTTCCGGTACGGCGACCTCGGTACCCCGCTGGGGTGGATCGGGGTACCCGGCCGGGCGGGTTTCGAAGTGGGCCGTCACCGGGTTGAAACCCTGACGGCGGCCGCCGAGACCCCGGTGGCCACCCACGTGTGGACGTACGCGGTCTTCACGTTGCGCCACCGGGTGTCTCCGGCGTTTCTGTGGCCCCGCGACCTGTGGCGGCGGGTTTATCCGTTGCGTGTCCCACCCGACGGTGTGGAAAACGTGGAGCCTCGGACCGTCGCGGGCCTGCGGCGATATCGCGGTTATGCGATGGAGGACGTCGCCGACATCGCCGACGTCACGTTTCTTCAACTGTTCACCACACGACCGCGATGGACGTTGGAGATGATCGGGTCGGAACACTTCCTGTATACGGCTCGTCCCCTGCCGCTGACCTCTCGCCGTCTGTGGCGGAGTCTCGACGAGTTTCGTACCGTGCTTCGCCCCCACCTGGCTCAACCCGTTCGGGGCATGTCGCGTGCGGTCCCGCTCCATCGACCGGGACCGCAGCAACCCCAATACGACTAGCCTCGGCACGATGAGCGAACGTTTCGTCGACGTCTGGTTTGATCCGTCATGTCCCCTGACGTGGAACACGGCCCAATGGATATGGAACGTCGCCGACGTCCTGCCCATCACACCACGCTGGCACATCATGAGCCTGGCGGTCCTCAACGAACACCGTGAGAAGGACCCCGAGGGTGACGAGGAGGGTTACCTGTGGATGCCGGTGCGGATCTGCGCCGCCGTAGAACATCATCATGGCCAAACAGGGCTGGCCGACTTCTACGCCGCGCTGGGCCGGTGGCTGCACGGAGACGGCGACGTGGGGCCGGAAACGTTCCCCGGAGCGCTCACCGAAGCGGGACTACCCACCGAACTGGCCGCCGCTGCGGGTTCAAATGAATACGACGACGCCGTGCGTCGATCTCATGCCGAAGGCATCGGCCTCGTAGGCGACCACGTCGGCACTCCGGTTGTCGCCACGACCTACCGTGGACGGCAGGTCGCGTGGTTTGGTCCCGTCTTGACCCGCGTCCCCCGTGGTGACGCCGCCGCACAACTGTTCGACGCGGTCGTCACGGTGGTCGGCACCGAGGGCTTCCACGAGATCAAGACACGGCCGGTCGTTCCGTGACGCGCGCCCGGCACACCGGCCGGACGCGCGTGGGCCGTGATCACGCCACGAACTCCCTCACCGCCGCGGTCAGGGCCACAAGCCCTCGTTTCGCATCGGTGAAGTACATGCCCGTGTTGGGCGCGCTGTAAAGCTCGTTGTCGATTCCGGCGTAACCGTGTCCCATGGAGCGTTTGACGACCACCACGTTGCGCGCGGCGTCGACGTCCAGGATCGGCATACCCGAGATCGGGTTGCCCGGGCGTCGAGCCGCCGGGTTGGTCACGTCGTTGGCGCCGATGACCAAAGCCACGTCCACTTGACCGAACTCGGGGTTGATGTCCTCCATTTCCCGCAGTTGCGGATACGGGACGTTCGCCTCGGCCAACAGGACGTTCATGTGACCGGGCATGCGACCGGCAACGGGATGGATCGCATAGGAGACAGATACTCCGTGTTTCTCCAGCAGCTCACCAAGCCCGGCCAATTCGTGTTGCGCCTGGGCCGCGGCAAGCCCGTAACCGGGCACGACCACGACCTTACGGGCGTAGGCAAGTTGGATCGCCACATCGTCGACGGAGACCGATCGGACCGCGGCCGCCTCTCCGGCTTCCACCGAAACATCGTCACCGGTGCCGAACCCGCCGATGATGATGTTGGCGATCGAACGGTTCATCGCGTCGGCCATCAGCTTCGTCAAGATCGCGCCCGCCGCTCCGACAAGCGCACCGGCGATGATCAGTGTCATCTCGCCCAGAACGAAGCCGGCCATGGCGACCGCCGTTCCGGTGAACGCGTTGAGCAGTGAGATGACCACCGGCATGTCGGCCCCACCGATCGGGAGAACCATCGTCACACCGAACACGAGCGACGCCGTCAACAACAGGAGCATCGGCCACACGCTCGTCGGATCGACGACCAGCCACACCACGCCGACGGCGAAAGCGACGCTCAACACGATGTTGAGGACACCCGAACCCTTGAAGACGATCGGTCGACCGGGGACCATCCCCTGGAGCTTTCCAGCCGCAACAAGAGAGCCGGTGAATGTCACCGCACCGATGACGATGTCGAGGCCACCGGGGACGGTCACCTGTGGGAGGAGATGGGCCACATCCTCCTGGCGGATGTGTTCGACGGCCAACAGGACCGCCGCGCCGCCACCGACCGCGTTGAACAGGCTCACCAGCTGAGGCATCGCCGTCATTTCGACGGTGCGAGCCAGGTACAGACCGGCTACCGAACCCACCGCCAACGCGAGGACCATGACGATCCATCCGGTCGCCGTGATGGCTCCCTGGTCGGCCATGAGGACGGCGGTGGCCCCGATCGCGACGGTCATGGCACCGGCCGACAACAGGTTGCCGCGCCGCGCCGTCGCCGGAGAGTTCATCAGATGCAGCCCCAGGACCAGGCAGGCCGCCGCGGCCAAAAAGACGTATCGGATAACCGTTTCGGTGGTGCTCATGCCTTATCACCGGCCTTTGCGCCGCTGTCGGGTCGTGCCTTGAACATGTGAAGCATGCGATCGGTGACCACGTATCCGCCCACCACGTTCATGGCGCCGAACGCGACGGCCACGAACGCGAGGATGTAACCGAAAACGCCGTCGGCGGTCGCGGTGATCAGCATCGCACCGATCACGACAATGCCGTGAATGGAGTTGGCCCCCGACATGAGCGGGGTATGCAGTGTTGCCGGGACCTTGCTGATGACTTCGAAACCAACGAGAACGCCCAGCACGAAGACGGTGACGGCGGTCAACAACTCAAGTTCCATCGGTGTCTCCCGGTTGACTCGTTGGAGGGGACGCGTCGGCCGTCGCCGAGTTCACCGCTCGGCCCTGATGGGTCACCAACAACGCCGACGTGATCTCGTCGTCGACGTCGACGGTGACCCCCGAGTCCGTGATGAGGTGGTTCAGCACCGCGCTGATGTTGCGGGCATAGGCGGCCGAAGCCGAAGGGGCCATTTCGGAGGCGAGGTTGCCCGCACCGATCACCGTGACGCCGTTGTGCGTTTCAACGGTCGCGTCCGGTTTGGCGCCTTCCACGTTGCCGCCCAGTTCTCCGGCCGCCATGTCGACGACGACGGAACCGGCGCGCATTCCGGCGATGGCGGTTTCGGTCACCAGCACCGGGGGTTTACGGCCGGGAACTTTGGCGGTGGTGATCACGATGTCGAAACGGCCGATGGCTTCGGCCAACTCCGACTGTTGAGCGTCGCGCTCAGCCTGATTCAGCTGACGAGCGTAGCCTCCCTCACCGGTACCGGCTATGACCGATGCGAGTTCCAGGAAGCGCGCTCCGAGAGATTCGACCTCGTCCTTGGCCTCGGGCCGTACGTCGTAGGCGGTGACGACGGCTCCGAGCCGGCGTGCGGTCCCGATCGCCGCCAAGCCCGCGACACCGGTGCCCAGGACCAGCACCGTCGCGGGCTGGGAGGTGCCGGCCGCGGTGGTCAACATCGGTAGGTAACGGCCGTACGCGTTCGCCGCGACCAGCGCGGCCTTGTATCCGGACACGTTGGCCTGTGAACTCAACACGTCCATGCTTTGCGCCCGGCTCAGTTGTCGAGGGAGCAGGTCCAAGCTCAGCACAGTGGCTTCGGAGGATTGGAGGCTGTTCATGAGTTCGGTGCGGTACAGGGGTTCAAACGTCCCGATCAGGATTTGGCCGGGCCGCACTCCCGGCGGTTCGCACGGGTTGACGCAGCAGAGGATGTCCGAGTCCTCCACGACCTCGCCGACGGGAGAGACCCGGGCGCCGATGGCCACGTAGTCTTCGTCGGCATGGCGGCTGGCGACCCCGGCGTTCGTTTCGACGATCACGGCGATGTCCTTGGCTATCAGTCGGGCCGCGACTTCGGGGGTGATCGCCACACGTTTCTCGCCGGGATGTCGTTCCCGGATGACGCCCACGGTGGTCTTTACCACGGTTGTCACCTCGCATTCTGTTGATGTCGAATGATGGAGTCGTCGGCGCGCGTCGCCGTGCGCCTGGGGCGGTGGCGGCGGCACGATGACCGCCGGGGTCAACAGAGCGGTGTGGTCAGCCTTACTCGTACGACTGTACTGTTTTATCGTCGTCTATGGGTGTGGTAAGCAACCCGGGAGCGACGGCTCACGAACCCCACGTTTCGACGGCCCCAGGCCGTCACCGTCGATGCGTTCCGCATCTCATCCACAGGTGCACGATTTTCTCTCAAGACCTCATCCGTCACGGCCCCATGACAAGCACCGCACAACGAACAGGATGCGAATATGAGTTTCCGGCTCGCGGCCTACGCCGTGTGCGTAGAGGACGACAAAGTCCTACTCGCCTGGAACGTGCCTGCCGTGGGCGAGTCGACCTGGACTCTCCCCGGCGGCGGTGTCGAACACGGCGAGGACCCGTTTGACGCCGTGATCCGCGAAGTCACCGAGGAAACCGGGTGCAGCGCCGTGGTGGAACGCCTGCTGGGCGTGGATTCTCGCGTCATCCCCGCACACGAGGCGCGCGCGGGCGTCACACATCACAACGTCGGAGTGTTCTACCTGGTGCGGATCACCGGAGGTGAACCCCGGCCGGAACCGAACGGAGAGGTCGCGATGTCGGCCTGGACACCGCTGGCCGCGGTCACCACACTTCCCCGCTCCTCCCTGGTCGACATCGGCATCGCGCTGGCGCGCACCACACCCGCGACCGGGCACGTCGCTCCCGCCCCCGTCGGCGAGCTGGTTCGGCACTAGTGGCTTGACCGGATTGGTTGGTTGGGTAATTTCGGACTGCTTGTCCGTTTCGGATGGTGGTGGGTTGATCGATCCTTGAGACCGGAGGTGGTCTCATGGCCCGACCTGCGGAAGTGTTCGTCCGGCCGCTCACGACGAGCGAAGGCCAGAAGCTACAACGGATTACGCGCCGTTCTACCGACCCGATCCGGTTGCGGCGAGCGGCAGTGGTGATGATGTCCGGCCAAGGCCAGACCGCGGCCGATATCGCGAACCTGTGGCAGGCCTCCGAGGACTGGGTCCGCGAGATCATCCACGCGTTCAACGAAAGCGGGTTCGACGCGCTCGACCCAAAATGGGCCGGGGGTCGGCCGAGCGAGACTGACCCCCAGACCCGAGCCCAGATCACGGCGATGGCCAAGACCGATCCGGCCGCGCTCGGATTGCCGTTCAGTCGTTGGAGCCTGAGCAAACTCGCCGACCACCTCCGCCGCGAACGCATCGCCGACCTGGGCCGCGAAACCCTGCGCGGCCTGCTGCGCTCCGAGGGCGTGTCCTGGCAGGCCACGCAGACCTGGAAGGGCTCGAACGACCCCGACTTCGTACCCAAAATGCGCCGCATCCTCGACCTCTACTACCACTCGCCCGAAGACGGGCGGGTGATCTGCGCCGACGAGTTCGGGCCCTTGAACCTCCAGCCGCGCCCGGGGAGGGGTTGGTTCGCCCGCTCCAGACCGAAGCGCCTGCGGGCCACCTACAACCGCAAAGGCGGGATGCGGCACATGCTCGCCGCGCTCGACCTGGCCACCGGTGAGATCACCTACCGGATCAAGGACCGGAAACGCTGGAGGGAGTGGCTGGCGTTTTTGAAGGCGCTGCGCGCCAAATGGTCCGAGGGTCGGATCTATCTGATCGTCGACAACTTCAGCCCGCACAAGAAGCGCGAGGTCCTCACCTGGTGCGCGGCCAACGACATCGAGTTGGTGTTCTTGCCGACCCACGCCTCGTGGCTGAACTGGATCGAGGCCGAGTTCGCCGCGCTCCGCGACTTCGCCCTCAACGGCACCGACTACCGATCCCATGCCCAGCAAGGCAAAGCCATCAGCGACTACATCAGGTGGCGGAACCGAAACGCCAGCCCCAAAACAGGATTCGCGATCAACTCCAAGATCCGCCACCCTGATTACCGGCCCAAGGTACCCGTATGAACTAGTGGCGCTCCTGAGACAGTTCGTCTATATGGAGCCGGACGGGGCCGGGCCCCTGCTCCTGGAGCGTGTCGTCGGGGTTGAGGAGCAGACAGGCTTTCATGGAGAGGCAGCCGCAGCCGATGCAGCCTGTCAGTTCGTGTTCGAGCCGTTCGATCGCCCGACGGCGCTCCTCGAGGCGACGTTTCCAAGTACGCGAGACCTGCTGCCATTCCTCATGGGTGGGGGCGCGGTCGAGCGAGAGGGCGGCGAAGACCTGCCCGACGTCGCCGAGTGGGATGCCCAGGCGCTTGGCGACGATGAGGAGCGAGATCCGCCGGAGCATGTGGCGCGGGTACCGGCGCTGGTTGGCGCCGTTGCGGCGGCTCGCGATGAGGCCGCGGCGCTCGTAGAAGTGGAGTGCCGAGACCGTGACGCCGGTGCGGCGGCTGACGTCGCCGATCGAGAGCTCGTCGTCTGGGCTGGGCGTCACGGTCTCGCTCCCTACGGCTTGCGGCGCGGCGCGCGGGTGAAGATCAGCGCGGCCACGACGATAGACAACACGAGGCACAGTATCCCCGTGCCCAGTTGCGTCATGCGCCAAGACCAGGTGAACGCGTCGAGCTCGACGGTGTGATCGACGCCGAGCCGCCCGGCACTGACTTCGGCCGCGTGAGTCCCGTCGCCGAGCCGGTGTGTCAGCAGCCCCGTGATCGTGGCGCTGAACGCAGCGATTACGAGTGCCTCGGCGGCTCCGCGCAGCGTGTTGAGGAATCCGGCTGCCATGCCCACCGCCTCGGCCGGGGCCAGGGCCATCGCCTGGCCGTCGGTGATGCCGAACGAGGATCCCATGCCGATCCCGATGAGCAGCAACGGGAAGGCGACCGAGGCAAGCGGCCGGTCGGGGGTCAGGGCCATGAGCCACAGATTGCCGGCCACGACCAGCGCCAGTGCCACCATGATGAGCAGCTTCGCCGAGACACCACGGTTGACCAGGGCCGCGGCGGTCATCGGCATGATCAGGACCGGCGCGGTGAGCAGTAGCATCGCCGTCCCCGATGCTGCGGGCGACATGTCGCCCGCAGCTTGGAGGTAGGTCGGCAGGAAGACGAGCGCGCCGAGGAAGCCGATGGAGGTCGTCAGGGTGGCCATGCTCCAGCCCATGAACGCGCGGTTCGCGACCAGCAACGGTGCAAGAACCGGCGAAGCGCTCTTGCGCTGGGACGCGGCGAAGACGACGAGCGCGACCAGGCCTGCGGCGGTGCAGGTGAGGACGGCCGGGTGTGTCCAGCCCAGAGCCGGGGCTTCGAGAAGGGCGAACATGAGCAGTGTCAGTGAGGCGACGAACAGGACGCTGCCGACCCAGTCGGTGCGGGCCCCGCTCGTCCGGGACTCGCGAACCCAGGTCGCGCCGAGGGTGACGAGAAGGCCGATCGCAGCGAACACCGCGAACGAGCCTTGCCATCCGGTGGCGGCGATGAGGAGCCCGGAGAGAGTCGGCCCGACCGCGATGCCGACACCAGCCATCGTGCCCATGAGTGCGAACGCGCGATTGCGCGCGGCCCCTTCGAACTCGGAGGCCAGGATCGCACCGCCCGCGGCCATGATGCCCGCGCCTCCCGCACCGGAGATGATCCGCGCGATGTCGATAAGCGCGATCGACACTCCGGAGGCCGTGACTGCGAACCCGGCAGTGAACACGAGCGCGGAGGTGATGAACAATCGGCGGCGGCCGATGCGGTCGGCCGCCGCTCCCGCGACAAGCGTCATGGCAGCGAACGCCAGGTTGTACC
>DXGR01000090.1 GCA_019113825.1 Candidatus Stackebrandtia excrementipullorum
CACTTCCCATCTCAAGGTGAATTCCGGCGCACATCGCCACCGCCCCAAGGACTCCAGGCGAGGCCGGCAAGGCGCAACCCACGTGAAGAACGGGCGCCCCGAAATGGGCTCCGACCTGGTACTTTGCCACCTTTGAGCCCACGAGAACCTCGACCCACAGGCAACGTCCACATTCGGACAAACCGCCCGTTCCCACAGGCCAAAATCAACAACCTCAAAGGACTCAAAAGGGTTACAAGAAATCGAATAAACTGGTGTATATCGGCAATCGGCTCGTGTGCTCGAGCTCGCTACCATCAGCCGTCGTAATGCCCGCACCACGAAACAGACCAGTGCATTGGAGAACCCGGAAGCATGTTTGTGCGACCCGCATGGCTAACACCGACGCGGACTTACCTGACTCAAGTCGGTTTCGCCTCCATGGCCTATGCACTGGCCGCCACGCTGCAGATCGTTTATCAAGTCCAAGTTGTCGGGTTGACCCCGATTCAACTCGTTCTTGTCGGCACAGTCCTGGAAGCGACCGTCTTCTTCAGCGAGATCCCCACCGGCATCGTCGCCGACCAATATTCGCGACGACTCTCCATCATCATTGGTGCCGTCCTGTCAGGACTGGGATTCATGATTCAGGGCTTCATCCCCACGTTCGCCGCGGCATTGGTGTGCTCCGTGGTGTGGGGTATCGGTTTCGCCTTCATCTCCGGTGCCGGCCAGGCATGGCTGGTTGACGAGATCGGACGGGAGAACGCCCTGCCCGCGTTGACCCGTGCACGTCAGCTCGACATGGTCGTCACCATCGTCGGTATCCTCATCGCCGGCACCCTCGGAGTGTTCTACCTCGGACTCCCGCTGATCATCGCCGGCGCGGTATTCCTCCTTCTCGCCGTATTCCTGACGCTGTTCATGACCGAAAACGGCTGGTCCCCCACTCCACGCGAAGAACGCGAAACCTTCGCCGACATGGGCCGGCAACTGGTGACCGGAGTCCGCGCGATCCGCAACAACCGCGTGGTCCTCACCCTGGTCGCCGTCGCGCTGTTCGTCGGGCTTTCGAGCGAAGCCTTCGATCGTCTGTGGACCGACCGCATCCTCACCGACTTCAACCTGCCACCGATCTTCGGCGTTGATCCCGACGTCGCCTGGTTCACCGGAATCGCGCTGGTCGGAACCCTGTTCTCCCTCATCATCTCCCTGACGGTGAACCGGGTCTCGAAACGAGCCATGAACGACAGACACCCCAACCGTCTCCTCGGGGGATTGATGGGCGTACAGGTTCTGGGAATCCTCTGCATGGGTGTGAGCCCGTGGCTGGGCCTGGCCCTCGGCGGCATGTGGCTGCGAGACGCCGCCCGTGACCTCGCCTACCCGGTGCAGACCGCGTGGATGAACCGTCACCTTGAAACCAATGCCCGGGCAACGGTCATGTCCATGTCGAGCCAGGTCGACGCTTTCGGTCAGGTGGCCGGTGGACCCTCGTTGGGTGCCGTGGGCAGCCGTTGGGGCCTCACCGCCGCCATCGCCGGTTCGGCCGCGGTGCTCACCCCGGCAATCCTGCTCTTCCTGCGACTGCGTCCACCGACGCGTAAGGAGAACAAGGCCGTCGAGGACGAAGCCGCCGCCGAAGGTGAGACTCCCGCCGTCGAAGGCGAGAGTCCCGCCGCCGAACCCGGTCGAACCGATGCATAAGGACACGCTCACGGCCGTCTGGGTGCGCCACCTGGGTGACGCGTCGGAGCATCGTGGATTTCTCGACCTGGGTGGTCATTCGCTCATGGCCGTACGGCTTGCCGCCGACATCCGGCGTGAGGCCGGTGTCACCGTGCCGGTCTCGCACCTCCTGCGCGGCAACCCGACTCTTGACGACATCCGGCGGACGGCCGCTTTCGACCCGGCCACGGCGGCCCCCGTCGCTCGGGCCGTTCGGCGGCGACGGCCCGTGTACAGCAGCTGGTCACCTCCCAACGTGCCGTCTGGACGGACCAACAACTCAGAACCGATCGCAACGCCTACGCCGTCATCGGTGCACTGGCCGTCCCGCAACGCGTGGATGTCGAAAGGCTCACCGAGGGAGTTCGGCGGCTCCTGAGGCATGACGCGTTGAGTGCGCACCTGGAGCTGTTCGCCAGCGGACCCGCCCTCGTATTCGGTAGGGCCCCCGACGCCGTCGACGTGAAGCGATTCGACACCTCGATCGACTTGACGCAGGCCGTCGACGAACTGGTCGCGGAACTGGATCCGGCCAAAGCGCCACTGGGCGTGCTCCCGCGACAACACGACGACGTGGTGATCATCGTGTTGGATCACCTTGTCGGTGACGCCGAGGCACTGGATGTTCTGTTCACCGAACTCGCCGCGTCCTACAGCGCCACAACGGGCGGCTGCACGACCTCCGAGTCCTCCCCCACGCCGTCTTTTGCCTCGTTTGTGGCTCGGCGGCGCCAACGGGAACTGGCCGAACGTGACACGGCGCTGGAACATTGGCGCCGGTTGTTCGACCCGATCGACCTCACCGTCGATCTCCCGTTTCCGTCCACAGCCGGTCATCGCGAGACGCCCCTGACGCAGGTGGCCCGACATCGCATCGACGTCGACACCGCCACACGCCTGACCACCGGGCTTCGTGACCGACAAGCGACCGTCGCCTCGGCGTTGGTCTCGGCCGTCGGTGGGCCGTTGGCCCGTGCCCAGGGCCGGGAACACTGCCTGCTGGGCGTTCCCTCAAGCCAACGGGTCGACGCCGAGGACGTCGACCTCGTCGGCATGGCGTTGGGTGTTCTCCCGGTCGTCGTCGCCGCCGAAGGCCCACCCGAACACCGGCTACGCGAGGCACGCGACGCCATGCTCACCGGTCGGGACTTCACCACGGTCGGTGTCGCCGAAGCGGTTCGTGCAGCGGGAGGGTCGGTCGCGGGGGGTTCACTACCCCTGGCGGCGTGGGTCAACGACCTCACCGGTCGTCGCGTCCCCGAGGGATTCGGTGACGGCGCCCACTACATCGACCACGAGCTGGCGCGGCCACTTTTTCCACTCAGCTTCTATCTGCACCGGGTCCGGGACGAACTCGAACTGGTCGCGTTCACCGACGGCAGGCTGTTCACCGATACGGGTTATCTGGAACACCTCGTCGGCCAGGTCGTCGACGAGTTGATGCACCTCGCCACCGGGACGTCCGTGCCCAAGGTGCCCCCGCCGGCGCCGGCCGAGCCCGCCCGTCCCGATGCGGCGCGGCTTCTGGCCGAGGCCCCCGGGCCCGGCGCCGTCGTCGACGCCCGGCATCACCGAACTCCCGCGGATCTGCGGCGTCACGCCGATGAGATCGAGCGGCTCTGGCGTAACACCACAACGGGGACCGGCGAGGTCGTGCTGGTGCGCGCCACTCGCGACATTCATCTGCTACCGACTCTGCTCGGACTGTGGCAGGCCGGATTGACTCCCGCGATCGTCGACGCACTGGTTCCCGCGAACGCGCTCCTCCGACGGGCGGAGTCCGTTGGCGCCCGGTGGCAGGTCGACACCACCGCTGGTGCCCGGCCGATGGAGATTCCGTCGACGATCGATCGTACGGCCTCCGTCGCCCGCCCGATGGCAGGCGAGCACCACATCCTGTTCACCTCCGGTACAACCGGAGAACCCCGGCCCGTGGCGATGGCGTTGAGCTCCACGCTCGAGGCGTTGCAGGACCTTCTCGAATTCCTCCATATCGGACCAAGCGACCGGATCGGGCTCACCAGCGGACTCGGCCACGACCCGATGCTGCGCGACCTGCTCATACCCCATCTCTCCGGCGCCGAGCTGCACATTCCGGCCGCCGAGGTTCTCCGCAACCCACGAGCCCTGTCCGACTTCGTCGTCGACGCCGGATTGACTGTGCTGCACGCCACTCCCAGTCTCATGGAACTTCTACTGGCCGGCGCACCCGACGGCTTCGCCGCGCCCGGCCTGCGCGCCGTCGTCTGCGGCGGTGAACCGCTCAGTGCATGGCTTCTCCACCGCATCCGAACCCGACTGCCGTCCGTCCGTGTCCTGAACGCATACGGCTGCACCGAGTCGGCACAGGTCGCCTCGCTACTGGAGCTGACCACAGAGGACGTCGAGGCGGGTGAACCTCCCATCGGAAACGCGTGCGGCGCCACCTCGGTGTGCGTACTGCGGGGCGATCACATGGCGGCGCCCGGCGAAGTGGGCGAGGTCGCCGTCATCGGCCCGCACGTGACCCCCGGCGTCCCAGGCGTTCATCGCACCGGCGACCGCGGACGGGTCGACACGAGCGGCCGTATCCATCTGGCCGGCCGATTCGATCGGCAGTTGCTGGTCGGCGGGTACCGGGTCGCCCCCGAGGCGATCGAGGCGGTCGCCCTGGCTACGCCCGGGGTGGCACAGGCGTGGGCGGGTTTCCACCCTCCCGAAAACGACACGCTCGTCCTCGCCGTCACCGCCACCGAGTCGGCGGACCCGCGTCCGGAGCTCACCCGCCGCCTCCACCGTGAACTGGAGCGGCACGAGGTCCCGGCCCGGATCATGCTGGTCCACGACTTCGCGTTGAACGTTCACCACAAACGCATCGGCCCGGGGCGTCCCGTCGAGGACCCGCCACCCCCGACCGCGTCGGCGAACCCTTCGACGGTCGAGGAGCGGATCATCGCACTCGTCGCGCGCACCGTGGGCCACACGGTTCGCCCGACGGAGAACTTTTTCGACGCGGGGCTGAGCTCTCTCCTACTTCTGCGGCTCCACGAAGCTCTCCAGAAAGAACTCGACGTCTCACTACCTCCGATCATCCTGTTCGAGCATCCGAATGTGGCTGCGCTGGCACGGGCGATCGAAAGCCCGAAGGAGCCATCTCCCTCGGTACCCCCGGACGTTCCACGCCGTCGGCGACCTCGAGTCCACAATGCAGGGCACCGCAGTGCGCGACGGTCCATGCTCTACGTCGGCATCGAAAAGGACAGTCATGGATGACAACACGATCGCCGTGATCGGTGTGGCAGGCAGGTTTCCCGGCGCAGACTCCGTCGACGCGTTGTGGGAGCTCGTGGTCGGCGGCGGTAGCGGCCTACAACGAGTCGACGTCGACTCGACGATCCCGGGCCGATCACTTCTCGTCCCAGTGCACGGCACCGCTTCGGGGCTTGACCTTTTCGACCCCGCGGACTTCGGCATGACCTCCCGCGAAGCGGTGGACTGCGACCCCCAGACACGGTTGCTGCTTCAACTCGTCGAATCCGTCTTCCGCGACGCCGGATACGCGCCCGGCGGGCAGCCGGACACGGCCGTCTACGTCACGGCCGGACACAGCCGATACTCGGAGCTTTTCGGCCCGATCGACTGGGGCAGCAGCCGCGGCATGTCCCTGATGACCGGCACCAACACCGACTACACCTCGTCGATGCTGTCGTACAAGTACGGGTTCCGAGGCGCGTCGGTGACGGTTCAAACCGCATGTTCCAGTTCGCTCGTAGCCGTTCACCACGCGTGCCAGGCGCTGCTCGACGGGCACACCGATCTTGCACTCGCCGGTGGAGCGAACGTAGTCCTGCCTCTCGAAAGCGGGTACAGCTGGGAACAGGGCGGCCCCCTCAGCCGCTCCGGTGCATGTCGCCCCTTTGACGACGCCGCCGACGGAACCGTCTTCACCTCCGGTGGGGCGTTGGTCCTGTTGAAACGCCTCTCCGATGCGCGCCGCGACGGCGATCACGTCTACGCGGTGATAGCAGGCGGCGCCGTCAACAACGACGGCGCTCACAAGGCCGGTTTCACCGCACCGTCGGTGATCGGACAGGCCGCCGTCATTGCAGAGGCCATGATGGATGCCGGGATCGGACCCGACGACCTGGACGCGATCGAGGGGCACGCAACCGGGACGACCCTGGGCGACGCGATCGAATGGGAAGGCGTCCTTCGCGCCTTCGAGCTCGCAGGAGGACGGTCCGTCGGACCCTGTTCCGTCACGGCGGTCAAGGGGAACGTCGGTCACCTCGGCCACGCGTCGGGAATCGTTTCACTGATCAACGCCGTTATGGCGGTGCATCACCAGCTGATACCGGCCATCGCGGGGTTCACGACACCGAACACCCGCCTGACCACCGCACCCGAACAACTGTCGTTGCCAACGACAAATCTCTCCGGCCCGGTTCGGCACTGTGGCGTGAGTTCATTCGGCATCGGCGGCACGAACGCACATCTCGTCGTCGGTGCGGCGCCCCACCACACCCCCGCTCGGGTCGAAGAATCACTCCGCGAGCCGGTTCTGTTGGGCTGGGCCGAAACCAGTGACATCCGCCGCGACGCCTACCGCGGCGCCCTGGCGGCGTCCCGGGACAGGAACGTCCAGCGAATCGCCAACAGTCTGGCCGAGATCAACACGCACGCCTCGCCGCGTTTCCGGCACCGTGCCGCAACGGTCGTCGAACCGCACGAGGACTGGCGCGCCGTTCTCGCCGCCGACCCCGCCGTCGTGCATCACGGCCCCGAAACAACCGGCCTCGGGTGGGTTTTCCCGGGCGAGGGAAGCCTCCCGGCGACCGGAGTCGCGGGGATCCCCGACAATCCACGCACGGCGTCCGCCTTCGCCGCCTGCGCCGACGCCTTCTCGGCGTCGGAAATCGACCTGGCGGAGTGTATGTCACGGTTCGCCTCCGGAAGCCGAGCGGCGGTCGTCACCGAACCGTTGATCCTTGCGACCTCCTACGCGCTTGGGGTCGCGTGGCGTGACCTCGGGTCCACACCCGACTTCGTCGCCGGCCGCGGCGTCGGTGAGTTCTGCGCCGGAGTCTTCGCGGACGTGCTCGACCTGGAGGACGCGTGTCGGCTGGTGGCGCACCGGGCGCGGGCCCTCGACGCCCTGCCACCGGTCCTCAGGCTCTCGATCGTCGGTCCCCGTGACCGGGTTAAACGGTTCCTGAGTCTCGACCGGGGTAACGCGATCATCGTCGTAGCCGACGACGACCTCGGCCGAGTGACCGTGGAAGGTGCTCCGGAAACTGTTGAGCCGCTTACAGAGCAGGCCGTCGCCGACGGGCTGCACATCCGGCTGGAGGACGGCGCTTACCCGGCGGGTTCGTTCCATGCCGCCGCCGATTTGACCGACGTCACGGTGTCGCCTCGACCCGGTTCGTCGACGGCGCCGACCCACTTGAGCCTGGCCGCTGTGGACGAAAGCCCCGGTCAGGCGTCGTACTGGTGGGCTATCACCGCCGCCGGTGTCCGCGACGATCGACTGGTGGAACGCGTCGACACCGCCGACGCACTGATGTTGGAGGTCGGGGCCGGCTCCACCGGCACCGCGCTGATCAACCGGCTGAAGCCGGGACGAGCCGTCGCCTCCCTTCCCGACGGCGCCGACCGACCCGACCAGGTCGAATATGCGCTCCTGCAGGCCGCGGCACGTGTGTGGGCCGCCGGTCACGACCTGGACTGGTCGACGCTGAGGAAGCAGGACGCCGGGCGTGCCCGCCTCCCGGGTCGCGCCGTGTCCGGCACTCGACACTGGCCGTCCACTCCGGCACCCGTCGTCGACACCACGGTGGTCCCCTCGATGACGCACGAACGCTTTCCGGGGCTGAAGACCACCACCCCGGGTTGGGCACGCGCGTTCGACGCCGAGTCCGCCTCACCGCCGTCCGGACGGAAAACCCTCGGCATTCTGATCGGCGAATGTGGACCCGAGCTGGAACGGGTTATCGCGAAGACCGCACCGACGTCCGCGCCCATGAGGCTTCCGCTATCCGGCGACCTCCGTGAACAGATCGTCTCGGTGATGAGGTCGCAGGCCGACGAGGGCCTCGATCACCTCGTGCTGGGGCTGGGCGCCTGCTCGAACTCGGCGACCGACACGGTGGCCGAACAGTGGCAAACGGGTTTCGGTGCCGTCGCGGCTGCCGGTGCCGGCCTGCATGCGGCGTCCCTGACCTCGTGTGACCTGACCGTGGTGACCACAAAAGGTATCGACGTCACCGGAGACGAGCCCCTCCTCCCGGGACGGGCCGCCGTCGGACCGCTGCTGCGCACCCTCGTGCAGGAAGGCTCCGTGGCACGCGGCGCATGGTGCGATGTCTCCAGCACCACGAGGCACGTCAACGTCCCCTACGTTCGACCGACCCGTGACGTGCCGTTCGTGGCGGTCCGTGGTCGTCGAATCTGGAGCGAACACCGGTCGACGGTCGGCCCCGGTCAGACGGTGGCGAAGACGCCGACGGGCGCCCACTATCTGATCACCGGGGGGACGGGGGCACTGGCGGGCGTTCTGGCACGTCACATCGCACGCCTCGACCCGGCGGCGCGCATCACGCTCATGGCACGACGTCACCGTGAGCCGACCGAGGCGCATCGCGAAGCCGCGGCGCTGGGCGCGGACCTGAGGGTGGCCGTGTGCGACCTGTCCCGAATCGACTCGGTCGCCACGGTCGTCGACGACGCCGTGACCGCTTGCGGGCCACTCCACGCCGTCTACCACCTCGCCGGCGCACCCGGAGCGGGCGTCACCGCGTTGGCCGACCATTCACGGTCGGAGGCGGTCCAGGCGAAGGTGTACGGCACCGAGGCCCTTGTTCATGCGTTGGAACGCCACCGCCCGCCGTCTCTGCTCGTCGGCTTCTCCAGCCGCGCCGCCCTGACCGGTCAGCCCGGCGGCGGCGACTACGCGGCCGCGAACGCGGTGATGGAGGCTCTCCTGTCACGGGCGCCGGCCGAACGGATCGTCAACATTGCGTGGGCGGCGTGGGCCGAGGTGGGCATGGCCGTGCCGTTCCTGCGCACCCCGCAGGGAGACGCGCGCGCCGCGATCTCGACCGCCGACGCGGAAGTTCTCCTGAACAGCCTGTTGACGGACGAGTTCCCCGACCGTGTGCTGGTCGAGGTCACCGACGAAGACGTCGCGGCGTCACCACCGAACAACATTCCTCCACAAGAGATGAGTGCTGGGCTCGATGTTCAGACCTCGACCGCCGACACCGGTGACGAATCGGTCGTGGACGCGCTGGCCGCGATATGGGGTGACCTGCTCGGGACGACCGAGGTCGACCTGGACGCCGACTTCTTCGAATCGGGGGGGCAACTCCCTGACCGCCGTCGAATTGTCGTCGCGGGTGGAAGACGAACTGGGGATCGAAGTCGACCTCGTCGATCTCTTCGAAGCTCCCACACTCCGGGGCCTCACCGCCTTGGTCGAGAAAGGCGGCGAATGATGGACCACCTCCCTCACCTGGTAACCGGTTGGCGTACCTGGCCGCGCTTCGTGGTGCGCCACGCCGGGTTCCCCGCCGCCCTGGCGTTCGCACTCAGCGACCCGGAGCTGGCGGAAGCGGCCGACAAACGGATCGGCGAAGACGGTCCCGTTCGGAACGCCGAGTTCGACGCCGCCTTCGAACGGGCCGCGACACGAATGACAGCGACGTTGCGCGACAACGCCGCCGACCCGCGTTTCCGGGAGGCCGTCGGCTGGCAGAATCCCAAGCTGATCTCCACCTGCCTCGACAAGGTCGTTCGCGGTGAACCGCGGAATGTACGCGGCCGCAACCACGAGGCGACCGTGGCCGCCTATTCGCAGCGATACGGCCTGAAAAACGACACCATCGGGTTCTTCGGCCCGGTGGGGTGGGGTGAATGGGGGCCCGGCACCGAACACGGGATCTCCTGGGCGGAGAACGCAACCGTCGGTGGTCGACGGGTGACCTATCACGAATGTTGGGCCATCGACGCGATCGCCGAGACCTTCTGTGCCGACCCGGCCGCCAGACCGTTCCTGGTGCCACGCCTGTCCGGCGCGGTTTCCGTGACGGGGCGGCTGGTCCGGGGCGGGCCGTCACTTCGATTCCTCAACGAGCGGGAACGTGCCGTCGTCGACGTCTCCGACGGTGACCGCGACCTGCGCACCATAGCCGGCCTGCTGGCGTGGGGCGTGCACGCCGAGCTCGGCGACCTCGACCGGCTGTGGACGGTCGTTTCCCACCTGGTCGACACCGAGGTTCTGGAATGGACGTGGCTCGGCCCTATCGAGGCACGACCGGAACGGCGGTTGCGGGCCCGGTTGGAACTCATCGCCGACCCCAAGGTCCGCACGGACCTCCTGGGCCGACTCGACGAGTACCTGCAATACGGGGCGGCCGTACACGATGCCGAGGGCGACGTCGAGAGGCTCGGCCAGGCCTTCGACGATCTGGGAAAGGCGTTCGAGCACATCACGGGGCGCGAGGCGTCACGACGCGACGGCCAGAACTACGCCGGACGAACCCTGGTGTACCAGGACATGCGGTCGGAGGTGAACGTTGTCGCCGACGAACTCCTCCGTAAGCACATGGAACCCCTCGGGACCGTCTTGGATTCGGCGAACTGGCTCACGGATCAGGTGGCCGAGCGTTACCGTCGACTCTTCGGCGACCTGTTCGACGGCGAGGCCGAAGACGGGCGACTTCCCTTGTCGGCCTTGCTGTCTCGGGCAACACCACACCTGTACCTGACGGTCCGGGACGTCCCGGCCCTCGTCAAGGACGCCCGCGCCGAACTCCAACAACGATGGACGCGGATTCACGGCGCCTACGACGGAGGCCCGGACGTGACGCTGCCCCTGGAAGAGGTTCGGGAACGCGCATTGCGGGAATTCGGTCCGCCCGGTGAACCGGCCTGGCCGACCGCCTACTGCCACAGTCCGGACATGATGGTCGCCGGGAACGGGGACGATCTGTCGACGGGACGTTCCCGGGTGGTGCTCGGGGAACTGCACGTGGCGGTCAACACCTTGGAAAGTCGTGTCTTCGTCGAACAATCCGGGGACGCCGACGCCATGGTGCGAGCCGCAGAACTCAGCAGCAACGGCACCCGCTACTACGCCGTCGCGGCGAAGAAATGGCCCTGGGTAACGTCGCGGCTTTCCCCGCCGACGGCCCTCCTGTCGCCACGGTTCCGTTACTGGTCGCTTCACGCGCCGAGCATCGAAGCCCCCGGAGGGTGTACCCCGGCGGCGGATCTCTCCGTGACGCGTGTGAACGGTGAACTGCGTGTCCTACAAGGTGACGGCGAAGACTACGGCCCTTTGATACACGTCGTCGGCGAGCTGCTGGCGGCATCGGTGGCAAACGCGTTCTCCGTGGCTCCTCCGTGGCGGCGACGCCCACGCATCACCGTCGGTGGCCTGGTTCTGGCTCGCCGCGGGTGGACCTTCGACGCGTCCGACATCCGATGGGCGGACATCAACGACGAGCGAACCCGTTTCGTCGAGATGCGACGGTGGCGTCGGGCCGAGGGCATTCCGGAACGCGCGTTCTACAAGGTCCCCATCGACGACAAGCCCCTCTACGTCGACGGAAGCAGCATCGTTTTCGTCAACACCCTGGCCAAGGCGATCAGACAGACCGCGGCCAAGAACGGCACCGTCACGTTCACCGAGATGCTCCCCGACGAGGGTGAGCTGTGGCTGGAACGCGGCGGGCGGCTCCATACCGGTGAGTTTCGCTTCGTCGCGGTCCCGGCCGAAGGAAGGCGGCACGTATGACGGTACGTGTGGCCGGTGCCGGTGAACGCCAGTTCTGGGCTTACGAGCAGCTTCATGAGGACGGGGACGCCACTCTTCTGGTCGGCGCCTTCGAGTTGGACGGTGAACTGGACGTCTCGACGGTTCGCTTCGCGACGAAGACCCTCATCCAACGGCACGAGATTCTGCGCTCGGAGTTTCGTCGCGTCGGTGGCGACGTGACCGTGGTCAGGCATGAGGCCGCGACCGTGCCCGTCGACGTCGACACGGTCGTCGCCCGGAATCGAGAAGAGGCGGTCGCCGTTGCACACCGGTTGGCGTCGCAGCCGGTCGCCCTGGACCGTCCACCGTTGTTGCGGGTGGCCCTGGTGTCGTGGACGCGTTCACGGCACATCCTGGTGCTGGTCTCCCACCACGCCGTTCTCGACGGCGCTGCCCTGGGCGTTTTGGCCGGAGAGTTCGGGCGGCTTGTCGACCCGACGTCGGAACCGTTGCCGGACCCGGTCTCTTTGAGCGAACTGCGGGCCGCAGAGGAGACGAGACGCACCTCAAACGCTTGGCAACGCGACATCGACTACTGGTGTGACCAGCTCGCGCTCGTCGAGTCGGACCCGTCGGTCTCCGGTGATCCGTCCCGTCCCGCCGACAGCGACGACAAGTACATCGACACCGAATCGACGGATCGACTGCGCCGGCTGGCGAGTCGGCTGCGAGCCAGCCCCACGATCGTCCTGTTGGCCCTGTGGGCCGACCACCTGTTCGAGCATCGACGGGCGTCCGCGGTGGTGATCGGCGTCCCCGTATCCGGGCGTGCCGATCCACGACATCGAGCCGTGGTCGGGCTGCTCATGAACACGATTCCCCTGGTGGTACCGCACACCGAGGGGACCTTCACCGAACGGGTCGCCGCGGTGCGCCGTGTCTTTCTTCAGGGGCTGCGACACCATCGAGCGCCCCTGGTCGAGGTGGCCCGGGCGGCCAGACCGGGTCAAAGCCTGGAGGTCGCGCCGCTGTACTGGGCGATGTTCAGCCAGGGAGAGCAGTCCACTTTGACCTTCGGTGGGCACGCCGTCGAAAGGATGCCCATGGGCGGGGACACCACCGACGCGCCCGTGTCCTTCGTCATGGTCGAAGAGGCGTCGGGTGGTATCCGCACCTCACTGTCGATCGAGGATGGATTTGCTTTCGGGGACGGCGGCGCACGAGGACACCTGGAACGGTTCCACAGTCGTCTCACCGAGGTTCTGTCCGGCGAGGAGGGGACGGCCTCATGAGCGAGCCGGTCTCGTCCGTCGACGTGGCGCCCCGCCACGGTGGCTCGAACCCCGACGACCACGCGGACGTCATCGTCGTCGGTGCGCGGTGCGCGGGCGCGCCGGTGGCGATGTTGCTGGCCGAGACCGGCATGCGGGTCATCGTGTTGGACGACTCTCCGCCACAAGCGGACCCGATGACGACGTTGCTGATCCAACCGCCCGGGGTCGAGCTGCTCGACCGATGGGGTCTGGGAGCTCGAGTCGCCGCGCTGAAAGCTCCACCGATCACCCGTTACGTACACAGACTGGACGATCTGACGGTGGAGGGAACCGTCGGACCTCGGGGTCCCGCCCTCGCTCCTCGACGTCCCGCTCTCGACGACGTACTCGTCGAGGCTGCTCGACTGGCCGGCGCGGAGGTGCACCGACGGGCCCGTGTGATATCGCTGAGTCGGGACGACGGCACCGTGACCGGCGTCGAAGCGCGATTCGCCGACGGGAACCGCATGTGGCTGACGGCCGACCTCGTCATTGGAGCGGACGGCATCAACTCCACAGTGGCCCGATTGGTCGACGCGGAGTCGCTGTGGGACGACGGCACGCTCAGCTGCGCCTACTACTCCTACCTGCCCGCGGTCGACTCGGCCATCCGGCTGCACGAAACCGACCGACAACTGGTAACGCACCTGCCGACCAGCGACGGCGAAGCCGTCGTGGCCGTCTATCGGCCGAAAGACCTGTTCACGCGGCTACGTCAAGACCCACGACGGCACTATCTCGCAGCTTTGGCCGACACCCCCGGCCTGCAACATCTAGCCGAGCGCTCCCCCGCGGATCTGCCGGGGTTCACCGGTACCGGCAGACAACCCAACTACCTGCGCCGAGCGACCGGGCCCGGCTGGTTGCTGCTCGGCGACGCGGCACACAACCGGGACAGCATCACCGCCTGGGGCATCGCCCAAGCGTTTCGACAGGCCGACGGCGTCGCCGACGTCATCGCGAACCATCTCGGGGGCCCCGAGCTCGTGACGGCACTCGAAACCTTCTGGGAAGCCGAGAGGGAACGGTTGGCCGGCCCATATCGGGCCACCTTGAAACTGGCACGTCTTCGAACCGACGACAGCCGACGCGCGTTCTTGGCCGGCGTCGTCGCGGCCGGTCACCAGGACACCTACGTCCAGGCACTCGTCTCGGGTAGTACGGCGGCGCTCCTTGACGGCGTCGTCGATCACGTATTCGCAGGAGGGCACGCATGACGTCGGCCACAACGGTTGTCACCACCGTCCTCACGGCTCCCGACTCCTTCACCGCACGGCACGCCGCCGTGCGTCTACTGGAGGACACGCCGACTCTTCGTTCGCGTGTCGAACGCGTCGCCGAAGCCGGGGACCCGATCCTGTTCACCGTGGTCTCCGACGCGGCGGATCCGTCGATGGACAATACTGCGTGTGGAACGGTGTTCTGGTCCGAATCCAGGACGGCCGACGAGGTCGTCGGTGTCCTCGGTGTCGTCGTCGACGTCGGCACAGCGGCGGCGATATCGCACTCCTCCGACAGGTGGACCTCTCGCGACCCCGGCGGCCCGAACCAAGACGCCTCCCCCGCCCGTCTCGGAACGAAGGCACCGGGAGAGGACTGGGATGTCACGGATCTGCTGCGTGGCCCCGACGACGTCGTCGCCGTACAGGACGGCCGCGAATCCCTCCGTTATGGAGAATTGCGCGCGGCGGCCGAGGCGGTGGCCGCGGGCATCGTCGACAGCGGCCCGACCGGTCGCATCCTGATACGCGGTCGCCGCGACGTCCGGACGGTGGTGGCCATGCTCGGCTGCTGGTTGGCATCGACCGCGTGGTGCGCCGTCGACATCACGGCCCCTCGTGCACGCCGCGACGCGATCGAATCCGATGTGCGCCCCGATCTCGTCCTCGACTCGGCCGATGTGGAACTGCGAGGCACACCGAATTCTCCGGCGGTTCGAAAACCGAGCCGGATTCCCGCAGACGCCGTCGGCTATCTCGTCGCCACATCCGGCAGCACGGGCCGCCCCAAAGTTTCCGCGCTACCCGCAGGCGGTCTGCGTCCACTGCTGCGAGCCTGGCGGCGTGAGTACGCGTTCACCTCTCCGCAACGGGTATGTCAGATCGGGAGCCTCGAAGGCGACGTCTTCATCGGTGACATGCTCAAAGCCCTGGACACCGCCGGCACCCTACACATCGTCCCGGATGAACAACGTGCCGATCCGGAAGCGGTCGCCGACCTCGTCGATCGGTACACGTGCACCTTCATCGAATCGACCCCGGTGTTGGTCACGGCCGTGCTGCGCGAACTGGCTCGCGGCGATCTTCACCGACCGACCGTAACCGTCGTCGGTTCCGATGTGTTCCGCGCCAACGAGGCACGTCACCTCGTCGAGCTTGCCGCCGGCCGGACGCGCGTCGTCAACGGTTACGGCACCACCGAGTGCATGATCGAGTCGCTGGTATACGACTGCACCGAACTCCCCACAGACCATGAGGGACTGTGTCCGATCGGTAGGCCGCTCGACGGGACCGCGGTCACCGTTCGACGTCCGGACCACACCGTGGCGGCCGTCGGCGAGGTCGGCGCACTGCACCTGGCGGCACCCGGGGCGACCCTCGGGTATCTGACGGCCGGGAAACTCACGCCCGTGGGCCCGGAACTCGACACCGGGGACCGAGCGGCCGTCGACCCCTCCGGTTTCGTGGCCTTCCACGGCCGGGCCGACGCGATGGTCAAGGTACGTGGGTACCGGGTCGAACCGGCCGAGGTCGAGGACGCGTTGTTGACCGTGGCCGGCATCGGGGAAGCCCATGTGACCTCCTTCCGACGCGCCGGAGCAACCGAGTTGGTGGCATTCGTTTCCGGGAGCAACGACATCGACGCTGCGACGGTGCGGTCGGCACTGCGAGGAATCCTCACCGAAGGTGCCATCCCGGCCCGAATACAGGTCATGGCACGTCTTCCGCGGCTCGAGACCGGGAAACTGGACCGGTTGGCGCTGGCCCGGGAGGCCGAACGGTACGAGCGGGACCCCCTCGCCCCGCGGCCGTCCCGGACGGAATCCGACGTGGAGGGCCCGGCGGGGTTGCGACAGACGGTCGCCCGATGTTGGGAAGCCGTATTGGGAGGTCCAGCCGATCCGTCCATCGGATTCTTCGATCAGGGCGGAACCTCCGTATTGCTCATCGCCTTGGCCGAGGAATTGCGTACGGCGCTGGGCGCGAACCATCCCGTGGCGGTGGCAGACCTGTTCCGTTACCCGAGCATCGACACCTACATCGGGATGATCGAGCGTCGACGCTCGACGAGATCGGTTCCCCCACCATCCGAACCGAAACCCGCCGATCTTGATCGTCGCGGCATTCTGGAGGCCGTCGCAGCCGGACGGATGTCGGTGGCGGAAGCCCGCCGCCTGATGGCGTCATGACCACCCGACGTGTCAAGGCGTTCGAGCACGGCCTCGTCGTGAACCCGGACGCACAGGGCAACACGGTGATCATGCTGCACCACGCCGGAGCCACCGCGGCGTCGCTGCTCGCTCTGGCTCGCGGTCTTCCGTCGCACCATCGGGTCGTTCTCGTGGATCGCGCAGGTCGTGGGGTTCGATCCCGGGAGAAGCGCGTGGAGACGTTCGAGGGCGTCTCAAACGATTTGGTGAACGTCGTCGCTCCGTTCACCGACCGGCCGACGATCCTGTTCGGGCACAGCATGGGTGCCATGCTCGCCCACGAGCTGGCAGTGGAACTCCTGTCGCGGGGGACCCCGCCGTCGTCGGTACTGCTGTCGGGTACACATCCGACCCGCAGCGAACTCACCGATCTCGACCTGTCGGCGTCCCATGTGGTGGCCGATCGACTGGAGCGGCTCGGGGGCACGCCACCGGAGGTGTTGGCCGACCCGGCGCTGCTCGAACTCGCCGTCGAGATATTCACCGACGACCTTCTGATCTTGCGCACCTATACCGCGCCCACCCCACTACCACCCGGCACCGGCATACGCCACCACCTGTGGTTGGGAGCCGACGACCCGACTCTGTCCGTCCTCGACGACGGTCTGTGGCGTGACCGCGCCGGCGTCGCCGCCGAGGTCACGCTCTTCTCGGGCGGACACTTCTTCCTGTTCGAAAACCCACGCGTGCCCGATGCACTGGCGCACTTCGTATCCACCGAAACAAAGCCACCCGAGAAGCGCCTTGCGACGACTCCCGAACCTCCGAAAGAGAGGCGACCATGAAGGACCCGGTCTTGATCGTGATGGAGCTCGTCGCGTCACAGACGATCGGCCGTGACGACGCGCGTGCCCTTCTTGCCGCGCTTCGTTCGGACGCGACGGCACCGACCCGGCCGGAACCGCGCGGGACCGATGAGCCTATCGCCGTCGTCGGGGTGGCCTCCCGGTTGCCGGAAGCCCCCACCTATTCCGACTTCTGGCCGGTTCTGGAGGAGGGACGCGACTGCAGCCGTCGGCTTCCACCCGCACGCCGCGATCTCTGTGACGTGATGGGGATCGAGAATCCCGAGTACCTCTTCGGCAGCTGGATCGACGACATCGACCAGTTCGATCACGAGTTCTTCGGCATCACCCCGGCCGACGCGTTCAGCATGGACCCGACCCAGCGTGTGTTCCTGCAAACGGCCTACCACTGCCTCGAAGACGCCGGTTGGGCCGGACGCATCCGAGGAACCCGGACGGGCGTCTACGGCAGCTTCGACGGCGGCGACTACCGTCTGGCCGTTCCGGCCGATTCGCCGTCCGATGTGCCGGGACGGATCGGATCGTTTGCGGCAAGCCGGTTGTCGTTCTGGCTGGACCTGTCCGGGCCCGCCTCGGTGACCAGCTGTACGTGTTCGTCCTCGGCGTTGGCCGTGCACCTGGCCTGCCAGGGAATCCGCTCGGGCGACTGCGACATGGCGATCGTCGGCGGTGCCAACATCCTCAGTTTCCCGGTGCAACGTCCCAGCCTGCTCGCCGACGCCTCGGGGATCATGGCCGGCGACGCGACGTGTCACCCGTTCGCGGCCGACGCCAAGGGCATCGGCCGAGGTGAGGGCGTCGCCGCCCTGATGCTTCGTCCCCTCTCGGCGGCGTTGGCGGACGGTGACCGCATCCGCGCGGTGATTCCGGCCTCGGCGGTCAACAACGACGGACACTCGGCGATGCTCACCGCCCCGGATCCCGCCGCGCAGGCCGAGTTGCTCATATCCGCGTGGGCCAAGGCCGGGTGGGACCCGAAGACCGTCGACTACATCGAGGCTCACGGCACCGGAACCCAGCTGGGGGATCCCATTGAGATAAAGGCCCTTCACGAGGCCGCCCGTGCCCATGATGTTCCGGCCCAGTCCATTGCGTTGGGCACGGTGAAGGGCAACATCGGTCACCTTCTCGACGGTGCCGCGGGTCTTGCGGGGATCGTCAAGGCGCTGCACGTCCTGGAACACCGGGAGGTCCCGCCGACGGTGAATCTGACCGAGCCGTCCCGCCACATCGATTTCCTGTCCGCTCCGGTGTTCATCCCGACGGAGCCGTGGGCCCTTCCCGTCACCGAAGACCGTCCGCTCCGTGCCGGAGTGAGCTGTTTCGGGTTCAACGGCACCAACGTCCACCTGCTCTTGGAAGGCGCGCCGACACAGGACACCGAGCCCGCGACGACCGGACCGGAGACGACACTGGTCCCGCTGTCGGCACGCTCGCCGGAAGCCCTCGAACGGCTGGTCGCCTTGATGGCGGAGCAGCCGATCAACCACACCGTTTCGGATCTTGCGTGGACGTTGACGGTCGGGCGTGAACAACACCCGCGCCGGGTGGCTCTTCTCGCCCGTACACCGGATGACGTTCGGCGGCTGTGTCACGCGCTTGCCGAGATGCCGTCGGATCAGTGGCACACGGTGTCGGGCGTCGTCACCGATTCCAGTCGCCCCGTCGACGGACAGGTGACCGACGCGTGGGAACGGGCACGCTCGTGGGTGGCCGGTGAAGACCTGAAACCCTCCGGAACCGGTCGGATCGTCGACGCGCCGCTATATCCGTTCGCGCGCAACAGTTTTTGGCCCCGACCGACCACGGGCGAAGAGGGGACTTCACCGTCGCCGTCGTCTCCGATGGAAACGATCCTGAGCATCGTCGAAGACGTTTTGGGCATGGACTCCCTCACGCCCGAGGACTCGTTCCTCGCCTTGGGCGGCAGTTCACTGGCCGCGATCAAGATCCAGGTCGAGGTTCGTCGCAATCTCGGGGTCGAGGTGGACATGGTCGACATCCTCGGTGCCGAAACCCTTGCCGAGTTCTATTCCGCGGTCGTCGAAGGACAAACACCATGACCACATTGGAAGATCAAATTCTGTCTTTGGTCGCATCCGGACGGCTCTCTCCGGACGTGGCCGACGAGTTGCTGTCCCAACCTCGGACTCGCCCGGTCGACGACATCGTCGCCACCGGCGCCGCCGTCCGACTCCCCGGCGCATCGACCCTGGACGAGATGTGGGAGTTGCTGCTTCGGGCCGAACCGATCGTGGAACGTTTCCCCCGTCGTCGGCTCGACCTCGTCCTCTCGGCGACGAACGCTCTGCGCACTCGATACGGACATCTGCGCGATGCCCTGGCCACAGGCGAACGCGGTCACGGAGCCTGGCTAACCGGCCTTGAGGAGTTCGCGCCCGAGCAGTACGGCATCAGCGATTTCGACGCCATGTTTCTCGGGCCGTTCGAACGGACCGTCCTCGACCTCGCCAGGGAGGCTCTCGAAGCGTCCTGCATCGACACCGCGTCCCTTGCGGGAAGCCGAACCGGTGTCTTCCTGGCTCACAACCCGGACAGCTCACTGCCCTACACGCAGCTTTTCGACGACCCCGATGAGCGCACCATGCTGTCCGGCCTACCCGCCAACGTCGCCTACCGTGTGGCCTACACCTATGGGCTCCACGGCCTGGTCATGAACATCGACACCACCTGCTCGTCATCGCTGGTGGCCCTGCACGTGGCCCGGCGCGCGCTTCAAAACGGTGACTGCGACACCGCGATCGTCGGGGGCATCAGCCTGGATCTTCTGCCGTTCCGTTTCGACGACGCCACCAGCTTCGTCCTCAGCCCACGTCACATCTGCAACGTCTACGATGCCGCCGCCGACGGGACCGCTTGGGGGGAGGGTGCGGCGGTCGTCGTGTTGCGGCGACGCGCCGACGCGATCAACGATCACAACCCGATCCTGGCCGAGGTTCCCGGTTCGGCCGTCAACAGCGACGGGCAGTCCAACGGAATGATGGCCCCCAACCCGACCGCCCACACCGGAGCGATCCGCGACGCGCTCACCGAAGCCGGGATAAGCGCCGCCGAGGTCGGTTATCTGGAAGGCCACGGCGCGGGCACCATCCTCGGTGACCAGGTGGAGCTTGCCGCACTGGTGGATGCATTCCGCGCCGATACCGACGAGGTCGGGTATTGCAGCCTCGGGTCCGCCAAATCGGTTCTGGGGCATCTCAAGGACGCCGCGGGCATCGTCGGTTTTCTGTCGGCCGTTCTCCGTATACGGCACGGCACCCTGCCCGGGTTGGCTTCACTGGAGCGACCGAGTGACGTCGTCGAGTGGTCCACCGCGCCTTTCGTCGTCCACCCCCGGGCGCGGAAGTGGGACTCCCGGACACCGCGTACCGCCGGGGTGTCGTCGCTGGGGCTCAGCGGCACCAACGCCCACGTACTGGTCCGCGAGGACCTCGACGTGCCCTCGACCGACGACGGTTCCGAACTGCCCGTGTTGATCTCGGCCTCGTCGCGCTGGTCCCTGTGGGAGATCATGAATCGGCTCGTCGCGGGTGTACCCGGGCCCGCCACCATCGGTGCCGTCGCCTCGACGTTCGCCCGGCGTCCCCTCGGCCCGGCAAGGATCGCCGTGCGGGCACGCTCCGTGAACGACCTCCTCGAAAAGATTCAGCGGGTGACCGAGGTCCGCGCCTTCGACAGCATTCCGGTCCGGTTCCCGTCACAGGGGATTTTTGTCGCCGACAGCGACGACACCCGGGGCGCGAGCCTAACCGCGCTGAGCGGCGACGACCCGCACCGCGACCTCGTGGCGGCTTTCCTCCGGGGTGAGGAAACGACCGCCGCCTATCGTGAACTCACCGACCGGCATCGCCCCATCCCGTTGCCGGTGGCGCCGGCCGCGGCCCGGCGGATCTGGCCGGCCGCCGCAGCGGAGGCCGAAGACGTCGGTGATCTGTTGTTCGACGTCCGGTGGATCGAGGCTCCGCACTCCGACGAGCGGATCGAACCGGCGACGGTGCTCGTCGTCGCGTCCGATCCGGAAACCGCAAACGCCTTCGCCGCCGAGGGTGGGCGCCGGGGAGTAGACGTGACCACTCTCCTGACCACCGACGACGACCTCACACGGCGTGAAAGCCGTTACGCCTCGGCCTTCGCCGATGCCGCGCGTCCGTTCGACGCGGTCGTAATGGCCACGGGCCTGGGTTCGGAGCGCATCGAGACGGTCGAGCAGATCAAAGAAAACCAGCGACACGGAGTGCACTCACTCTTCTCGCTCGCTCGGTCCATGATGGATCTACCCGGCGACCGCGCCTGCACCGTCGCGGTGGTTGCCCGCGAGGTCAACGAGATCGACGGGACCGAACACACGCACACGCCGACTCGTGCCACCGCGTTCGGTCTTCTCCGCGTCATGTCACAGGAGATTCCCCGGGTTCGGGAACTGTGCATCGACGTCGACGCGCCGACCGACATCGTCGACGTCGCCTCGCGCACCTTCGACGACCTCTCCGTCCCCGAGGAGGCCCGCCCGCACCACATCGCCTACCGCGGGCAACGACGGCTACGACGCATCATCGAACGACAAGGCACCTCCACAGTCGAACCCGTGACGCCACTGCCGGTAGCAGAGGGCAGCACGCACGTCATAGCCGGCGGAACCGGCAACCTCGGGCCGGAACTGGCACGTTTCCTGGCCGAACGTGGAGCCGGAACGGTCGTCCTCCTCTCACGCCGCGGGCTCCCTCCTGCCGCAGAACACGACGGCCTCGCCGACGACCCCGAGTGGGGACCACGGCTGGAGACGCTGCGCCGGGTTGCCGACCTGGGTTGCGAGGTCGTCGATCTGCGCTGCGACCTCACCGATCCGGTTTCGGTGGACGTGGCCTTCACCGAGATCGACCAGCGGGGACTGAAACCGGCCGGCGGCTACATGCTCACCAAACAGCTGTTCCACCAGTGGATCCGCGACCTTGACGTGACCGACTTCCAGGCCGGCATCGAAAATCGGGTTTTGGGCACATTCCTCTTCGCGGAAGCCCTCAATAGGAGAAACTCCGACCATCTTGTGTTGTTCTCGTCGATCTCGTCGCTGAGCGGCACCAAGGGGGCCGCCGAATGCGCCGCGGTCAACCAGTACCTGGACGCGGCGAGCCCGTGGTTCACCGCTCGAGGTCTTCCCACCTACACGGTGAACTGGGCGCTCATCCTCGCCGACCGCTCGCAGTACAAGTCACGGACCCCGATTCCCCCTATCGACCTCGTCGAGTTTCACGCCGCATTGGCACACGCCTTCGACGCCCCTCGCCGTCTGGAGGTGGTCGCACGACTGGATCTCGCCGAAGCCCACTACCTGCGCCCGGTCCTGCGTATCCCGTTGAGTGACGCCTTGTGGGAGGAGGCGCAGCGGCATTCCTTTGAGACCGTCTCGACCGCGCCGGTCGAAGCGCCCGCAGCCGACGTCGATCCGAGGGCCGCCGTGGCCACCGCCTGGGAGACCGCTCTCGGTCAGAAACCGGAGCCCCGTTCGCACTTCTTCGACGCGGGCGGCACCTCGCTGAGCGTCATTCGGTTCGTCCACCAGGTGGCCAAGCACATGGCTGCCAAGGACCACCTCGACGTCGCGGACGTTTACGCCCAGCCGACCTTCGACGCGCTGGTCGCAAAGGTGGAGGGATCGGCGAACGCGTCGGCGAATCCGACATCTGCCGATCAGGACCTGGACGACCTGTTCAGCCGGTTGCAGTCAGGTGACATCACACCCGACATGGCCGCCGACCTCATGGGAAAGGACCTTTGAGATGGCAGTGAACGTGACCGGAACGGCCTGCGCCGTCGTCTTCTCCGGGCAGGGCGCTCAGACGCCGCACATGGGGAAACCGCACCATCGTCACCTCGAGGCGTTCCGGGAGACGTACCGACAGGCTCGCGACGTGCTCGGCCTCGACTTCCTCGCCATCGGTGAAGGTGGTGGCGGCGACTTCGAGACCCCCGAGATCGTCCAACCTCTTCTGGTGACCTTCGGCGTCGCCTCCTGGCGCTCGCTCGTGGAGATCGGAGTGAGACCACAGTGGCTTGCCGGACACAGCCTCGGTGAAGTTTGCGCGTTGGTCGCCTCCGGTGCCCTCGACTTCGAGTCCGCTCTCCACTTCGCCCGTGAGCGAGGTCGCGCCATGGCCGCGTGCCCACCGGGCGGGATGGCCGTCGTCGTAGGAGTGGACGCCGACCGGGTGAGCACCTGCTGCGACCAGGTCGGGAACGGTCGGGTGACCGTCGCGAACCGCAACCTTCCGGATCAGACCGTCATCAGCGGTGCGGCGGAGGCGCTACCCGAGGTCGCCGACGCTCTGCGTGCCGCCGGCGCCGTGGTGAAACCGGTACGGGTTTCGGTAGCGGCACACAGTCCCCTGATGGCCGACGCCGCGGCCCGCCTGGAAGCGTTTACGCAGGACCTGACGATCCGGGGCCCCGACATTCCCGTGGTATCCACAGTGACCGGTGAATTTCTCGGAGACTCCACTGCGATACGAAACAACCTGTCCCAGGCGGTAACCGGTTGCGTCGACTGGGTTTCGGTGATGAAGACACTCCGTGACAACGGTGTCGAACAGGTTATCGAATGCGGACCGCGAACCGTGCTGCGAGACCTGTTCAGCACGACGGTGACCACTGTCTCCGCGGTCTCGGTTTCCGACCCCGAAGGCCTTTCGCTGCTCGGCATCGGCCATGAGGAAACCGACACGAGGGCGGGCGCACAACGGGCACTCCGACTGCTCGTCGGTACTCCCCGCCTGGTCCACGAAACAACCGCGACGGAGGCGACCACCGCCGCCTACGCTCGCCTCCAAGAGATCGTCGATCGACCCGATTCGGTGAGCCCCGAAGACGTTCGGCGGCTGCTCGACGACGGCCTGAGAGCAAAGGGGATCGACGAGGACACCCGCACCCGTCTCATCGGTCGCCGACAGGAGGTCGACCGATGAACACCCACCGGACCTACCCGTTGTCGCCGGCTCAGGAACGACTCGTGTTCGTTCACGAGGTCAGCGGATCCGACGACGCCTACCTCTTCCCGCTCAACCTCCGATTCCGTGGACATCTCGAGGTCGGCCACCTCGAGACGGCGCTACGTGACGTGGTCGAACGTCACGAGGTTCTGCGAAGCCGAGTGACGACCGACGGAGAGTCTCTCCGCCAAACCGTCATGCCGGAATTCGACGGTCTCACGTTCACCGACCTGTCACATCACCCGCACCCTCGTGCACAAGAACTGGCAGAAGAGGCTGCGGCCAACGAGGCCACCACCGCGTTCGACCTCCGGGCCGGTTGGACACGTTTTCAGCTGCTTCGGTTGAGCAGCGAGGATCACGTACTTCTTGTCAGCGTTCACCACGTGGCCTTTGACGGCTGGTCGTGTCAGATTTTCCTGCGCGAAATCGCCCACGCCTACAACGCCCACGTCGGCGGGCAGCGCCCTACGTTCCCCGAACTCGGCGCCACCTACGGTGACATCGCCCGATGGGAACGGGAGCGTCTGACCGAAGGCGTCGACGTGGCGGCGCGGGACTTCTGGACCGAACAGACGACCGACCTGCCCGACGACCTCCCTCTTCCCACAGACCTGCCGCGTCCCGACATCCCGTCGGGACGCACAGCACGGGTCTGGTGGCACCTCGGCGCGGAGGAGACCACGAAGGTGGAGACCGCCGCCCGTGAATACAGGGTGACCCTGTACATGCTGTTGCTCGCCGCTTTCGAGGCGACTGTGGCACGAGCGGCCGGAAGCCACGACTTCTTCATCGGCGGTGCCACCGCGGGGCGACACCATCCCGACAGCGGCGATGTGATCGGACTGTTCGTCAACGAGGTGGCGTACCGCTCGGACGTGGCACCCGATCAAACCTTCGCCGAGCTTGTCACGGCGGTGAAAAAACGGGCTCTGCGGGTGTACCAACACCAAAACCACCCCTTCGAACAGGTCGTGTCCATTGCCAAGCCTCCGCGGCGCACGGATCGGCATCCGCTGTTCCAGCACGCGGTGAGTCTGCAACCTCGGGAGGGCGACGAGGTCGCCGTGTCCTTTGAGGGGGTGGAGGTCGAGGGGTTCACCACTCAACCAGAGGGCAGCGCACTGGACCTCACGTTCAGCTTCCACTACGAGGACGACGGTCTTCATCTGGCGGTCGACTTCGCCACCGACCTGTGGCACGAACCGACGATCGCAAACCTGACGGACAATTTCCGGACGGTCCTCCATGCACTGTGCACCGATCCGGCCGCTCGGCTCGACGACCTCGATCTTGTAACGCTGCACCGGATCGAGCACGAGCCGACGCTGATACGGAGTCCAGCGACACCACAGGTTCTCACCGGTACCGCCGAGTCGCAGGTCACGGAGATCATGCGGGTGTTCGCCGACCTGCTCGGTTCCGATGTTTCGGTCGACACCGACTTCTTCGACGCCGGCGGCGACTCCCTCCTGGCCATGCGCGCCGTCACCCGGCTGCGGTCGGCGGGTGTCACCGTCGCCATTCGCGACCTTTTGAACAACCCGACACCGCGACGGCTCGCCCTGTCGTCGGCCGAACGGTCGACGACGGCGGAGCGTCCCGCAGCGGTCGGTCACGTACGCCCGGACGGCCTCATGCCGGCGCTTCCCATGCAGGCGTGGTTCGAGCACTCGCGACCGTGGCCGAAGTTCTACAACTTCAGTGCACTGTTGCGTCACGAACCACAGCTCGATGCGCGACTGTTCTCTCGGGCGGTCGGAGTAGTCCTCAAACGACACGACGCGACCCGCATGAGGTTCAGCGACTCCGGTGGACGGCTGGAGGTGCGGCACATCCCCGGTGCCGGTCATCAACGCCTCGAAGTGGTCGACCTCAGTGGTCACGACCCCCACGAGGCACTGAAGCAGCTCCACCGGCACACCGCCGAGGTCCAGGCGTCGCTGACCGTCCTGGGCACCGATCCGCTGGTCCGTACCGTGTTGTACCAGTGCCCCGACGGAGCCTCCCGTGTACTGATCGCCGCCTGCCATCTCGTCATGGACGTCGTCAGCATGCACGTCGTCATCGACGACATCCGGGAAGCCTATGCCGCGCTTGTGGAACGACGGCCCATCGAGCTTCCGGAACTCACCGTTTCGGCTCACACCTGGAGCGAGGAACTTCGACGCCGCGCGGCCGAACCCGCATCGGACGCTCGAGCGGCCGGCTGGGCGGTGGTCGAGGAATGCGCGCCGTCGGATCTGCCCGTCGACCACCCCGAAGCGCCCAATCTGGTGGCCGACGAACACACGACGTTCCACCGCCTCTCCCCCGAGGAAACCTCGGCGGTGGGCGACTTCGTGGCCCGCACCCCCGGAGTCACCCACGAGTCCTTGATCCTGGCGGCCATCGGTGTCGCTCTGGGCGACCGTATCGGTGACCGCGGGATCATAATCGACCTGGAGCATCACGGCCGCAACGGTGAACACCTCGATCTGGACGTGTCGCGAACCGTCGGCTGGTTCACCAGTATTTTTCCGTTCCCGCTGCTGACCGGTGACGCCGCCGAAGGCAGGCGCGGTCTCATGCGTGTCACACGCGATCTGTTGACCGGTCGCGACGAATGGGGAGAATATGCGGCACTCGCCGCGTCCGGCCGCGGCGAGTTCGTCGACCGCTCTGTCGCGTTCAGTCACGCCGGCGCCGGTTCACCACCGGTGGAGAGCGCGTGGCGCTTCGAGAATCTGGGGGCGCAGGACGCACGGCACCCCGAGATGCGGCGGCGCCACGCCCTGGAGGTCGACTCTCAAATCGCCGAGAAGATCCTGCGGGTCGGTCTCACGTATTCCCGTTCCCAGTTCGACCGCAGCAGTATCGACGGCCTCGGACGAAAAATCCTCGACGCGATCCTGGACGCGGCCGAGGTTCAACGGCCCAATCCCGGTACCGCGGTAATCTCTCGCGTCGGTGAGCGGGCACTGTGGCCGGCCGATCGGCCCGTGCCCGACGGCTGGTCGGTGGCGGCCCAAGAGCCGACCGTTGCCGCCGCGGAGCAGTGGATCGGGTCGCGTGTCACCGATCGCGAACTGGCCACACGGCTGGAGAAACTTCACGACGTCGAGAAGGTCTCCGTCTTTCGCGGCCGTGTCACCGTTGCCCTGACACCGGATGCGGTCCACCGGTTCAGCGCCGGCGAGGACACCCTCGAAGGGTGGGACATCGTCTTCTCCGACCTGTACGAGGACACCGAGGACGAAACGGTCGGGTGGGTCGACTTCGTCACCGGTCGGCCTCACGACGTCGCGGCCATGCGCGACTGGGTCGACGCGACCGGTCGACGGCTGGAGTCGCTTCCGCGTCGGCGAGTGTTCGAGATCGGTTGCGGCACCGGGATGATCGCTCGCCGAGTGTTGGCGTCGGGAGGCACCGACGAGTACACCGCAACCGATCTGACCGATGTCGCGTGCCAGGCCGAAACGTGGCCGAGCCACGGTGCGACTGTCCGCACGATCCAGGCGCCCGCCCACGAGGCGGTCGGTCACGCCGAGTCGACGGATCTGACGATCCTTCACTCCGTCGTTCAGTACTTCCCCAGTACCGAGTACACCGCCGACGTCCTGGCCGCCGCGGTCGCCGCGACCGCACCCGGCGGGCACGTGTACATCGGCGACGTCAGGCACCATGGTTTCGACGATCTACTGCTCCGGCGGCGTCGACTGGCCGCACCCGGTGAGGCGCATGTCGGTGACGAGTCGTCGGTCGAGCTCGGTTTGGCTCCTGCGTGGTTCGAGGCCCTGGCGGCTCGCCTGCCCACGGTGAGTCGTGTCGATGTCGTACCCCGCTTGGGCTCCGTCGACACCGAGATGACCCGCTACCGGTTCGACGTGCTTCTCCATGTCGGGTGCGGCTCCGACGTCGGTTTGCCGCCGCCTCGCGAGGTGTCCGAGATCGACACGGCCACGTGGACGTCGATGCTTGAGGAGGGCCGAGAATTTCGGCTTCTGTTGCCGAACGGTTGGCACCACGAGCACGGACTGACTCCCGAGGAGCTGACGGCGGCGGCGAAGGACCGTCAAGGCTCTTTGAGTCTTCGCCCGTCCGACGACGGGCCGGACGCGTTTCTGGACGCGTGGTGGACCCCCTCGCAACGGACGCCGTGCGCGTGGGGGCATCAACGCCTACACGAGGAGTGGCGGGCGACGCCGGCTCTGGCCCCTCGGATACACGGACAGGCCCGTGCCGAGCTGCTGCACGCGGTCGGGGTGGCCGCCGACGATCTCGATCCCGCCGTCACAGTGACGCTCACCGATCTGCGAGGACACCGATGACTCAATCCGCACTGGTCTACATCGCCGGCGCCGGTGGGGACGCCGCCGCTTTCAGGCAGTGGACGTCGATGCTGCCCGGCATCGAGATCAGAACACCGAGCAGACCGGGAAAGGCGTCTCGATGGGACGAGGCACCGTTGGACACCGTTGAGGCGATGGCGGAGGACGTACTCGGTCAGATCGCCGAGTGGGACGATCGTCCCCTGGTCATCGTCGGTTTCAGTCTGGGTGCTCTTGTCGGCTACGAGGTAGCGCTTCGGTTGGCCTCGACGGGGGGAGACGTGCATGCGTTGGTCGTTGCCGGTTCCCGTGCGCCCCACGACGCCGAGTACTCGCTCAGCGCCGAAGGCCTCGACGACGCCGCTCTGCGGGAGATGATCAGCGGCCTGTCGCCGGAAACACGTGTGGCGATGAGCGACGACGATTTGGCCGAGCTCATGTTGCCGGGGATACGAGCGGATCTACAGGCGGCCGCAGGTTACCGGCGCGAGATCCCCCAAGAAGGCACTTTGGACATACCGATAACGGCCATGGCCGCCGACCGCGACGAGGTGTCGCCGCCGGAGATCTGCCGCCCTTGGCACCTCTACACCACCGGCATCTTCGATTTCGTCACGGTCGGCGGCGGGCACACCTTCCTCGACAAGCCGAAGGAATCGGTCGCCCGTCCACTGCGTCGCCTGTTCGCCGCGATCTCGGGGGGACGAGACGACGTCCCGACCGCCGACGCCACGGCCACGCGGGGCCGGCCGAACGGCGCCGGAGCGCACGACGAGGTCAGAGCGGTGTGGGAGACGGTGCTCGGGCGGACCGACTTCGGCGACGACGTCGACTTTTTCTCCGTGGGTGGATCGTCGCTGCTGGCCGCGCGCGTGATCGCAACGGTCCGCAAGAAAACCACGGTCAAGGTGCCGCTGCGGCGGTTTCTTGCCGCTCCCACGGTCACCGGTCTGACCAACCTGGTCACGGAGGCGCAGGAACAGGCATGAACCCCCAGCTTGAATGGAACCGCACCGAGAAGCACTCCACGCGGCACCTGACCGTGCTCGACCTGTTCGACGAACAGGTTGTTGCCCGACCGGAGGCCACCGCGCTTCGGGATCACCGTGGACAGACGTGGAGCTACGCCGAACTCGACCGTTGGACGTCCGACGCGGCAGAACTACTCCGCTCCGCCGGAGTGCGCACCGGCGAACCGGTCGCGCTGGTCATCGACCGTTCCGCCGTCGGCTCAGCGCTGCTTCTGGCGGCTCTGCGCGCAGGAGCGCAATACGTACCGCTGGACCTACGGTGGCCGGTCGACCGGTTGGTGAGCCTGATCGATCAACTGTCGATTCGTCACATCGCCTGTGACCAGGGCGCGCTCAAGATCGCGCAGGATGTGCAGTGGCATAGCGAACGTTCGATCAATATGGTGTGCCCCGAGCCGCGGCCGTCCACGGTGGGCTCCTCCGATGACGTCATCGACCTGTTCGAGGAACTCGCCCTCGAGGACGATCCTTTGGTGGCCAACGGCTTTGTTGTACGAGGCGACGAAGATTTCACCGTCACCGATATGGGTGTCTACCACCGCAGAGTGCGGAGCCTGCTGGAACCGTTGGCCGCCGACGGGGATCTCCGGTTGATCGATGTGGGCTGTGGCCCGGGGACCCTCACCGCCGGTATCGCCGACCTGACGACCTCGGTGGTGTGCGTCGACCCGTCATACGAATGTGTCCGACGCACCACGGACACCCTGACGGCTCGGGGAGCGTCGGCGATCGGTGAAGTCGCCGACCTCTTCGAACTGGGTCCGGAGGTTCTTGGTGATCGAACCGTCGCGCTCCTGGCGAGTGTCGCCCAGTTCCTCCCCGATCTCGAAACGTTCGTCGACGGCGTCGCTCACCTCGCACGCGGCATGACGGGTAACACCGGTTCACGGCACATCGTCGTGGCCGACCTGTTGCCACCCGAAGCGGCCGATGGTTCACTCCTCGGGGTCCCGCGAGCGTTGGTGCGTTCGCTGCCGACACTGATCCCCCAGGTCACCGACGTCACCCTCCACGAACGCGACGAAGGCCACCCGCTCCTGCGGCAACGCTACGACGCCGTGCTGACGTTGGGCCCGGCACACTCACCGCAACAACCGTTGGTGCATCGGTCGATCGACGCCGACAAACCGACACCGTGGCTCCCGCCCTCCCCGGAACACCTGGCATACGCCATCTTCACGTCGGGGACGACCGGCATACCCAAAGCCGTTCAAATCGATCACCGGTCGCTGACCGGCCTCGTCGAATGGATGCGGGACGAACACTCCATCGGCAGCCACGACACCGTCCTCTTCACGACCGCGTTCTCCTTCGACCTGTCGGTCTTCGACACACTCGGCATGTGGGCGCTCGGCGGCACCGTACGTGTCGCCTCCAGAGAGGAACTGGACGAGCCCACCGAACTTATCGACGTGTTGGCCGCCGAAGACATCACCGTGTGGGACTCCGCCCCCGCCGCGCTCCAGATGCTTCTACCGTTTCTCGAACTTCACGAAACGACGGTGAGCACGACACTGCGGCGGGTGATGCTCAGCGGAGACTGGGTGCCGCTGACGATCACCGACCAGATCCGGGACGCCTTTCCTCACGCGGAGGTACTGGCTCTGGGAGGGGCGACGGAATGCACGGTCTGGTCGAACTCTTATCCGATCGTCAAGCTCGACCCAAGGTGGCCAAGCGTCCCGTATGGACGACCGATGCCGAATTCGCGTTACTACGTCGTCGACACCGACGGCACACTGACCGAACCCGGCGTCGAAGGCGACCTCTTCATCGCCGGGCCGTGCGTCGCGGTCGACTACGCGCACTCTCCGGTGACCACCGCAGGAAAGTTCGGCCCCGACCCGTTCTCGGACCGCCCGGGCGAACGAATGTACGCCACCGGGGACCGTGCAGCATGGCTTCCCGAAGGGCTCGTCCAGTTCCGGGGCCGCAGGGACGATCAGGTCAAGATCCGCGGATACCGGATCGAACTCGGTGAAATACAGGCGACCGCGGTCGCGGCCGGTGTCACCGATGCCGTGGCGATCACCCACGCCACCACCCACGAACAGTCACTAGCATTGTTCTATGTGGATCCAGAGTTGTCGCCGGAGGACGTGACCGAACGGTTGAGCAGGCTCCTGCCCCCCTACATGATGCCGACGGTCGTCCGTCGCATCGACGGCATTCCGACAACGACCAACGGCAAGGTCGACCGAAACCTCCTACAAGGATTGATCGATGGCTGAACAGGGCACATGGCTGGTCGAACTGACCGGCGACGGTCAACCCGTTTACGTGTTCCCGCACGGCGGGGCCGGGTCCGGTGCGGTCCGTGATCTCGCCGCCGCGTTGGAGGGCGACGCCCGGGTGGTGGCGGTCCGGTTGCCCGGCCGCGAGTCGTCGGCTCACCTGACGTGTGAGGTCGACACGGACGTGATCGCAGCGACGCTGGCCGCTCAGATCCACGCCGATCTCGGCGACACGACGACACCGCCGATACTGTACGGCCACTGCGCGGGCGCGATCTTCGCCTACGAGACGGCCGCACTGCTGGCCGCCGATCACCATGGTGCCCTGGTTATCTCGTCGCACGAGTCCCCCGACCGCATCCCCCGCCCGGGAGTGTGGACCTGGGACGACGTTCCGTTTCTGGAACGCGTCGCCGCAGACGGTTTCCTACCGCCCGAGGTCATCGAGGACGAGGAACTTCGAGAGATCTGTCTTCCACCGCTGCGAGCCGACTACCAGGCGATTGAGACTCACGAGTCTCTGTGCGAGGTATTGCCCTGGCCGATCACCGCACTGCTGGCCGACACCGACACACCCGTCGCCGAAGACGACATCACGTCTTGGGCCGACGTGACCGACGCCGGTTTCACACTGCGGCATGTCGCGGGCCCGCATCATCTCCTGACCGAGTCGACCGATTCGGTGGCCTCATGTCTGCGTGTTCTTCTATCCGAGGCCGCCGCGACCGGCATCACGGGACAGGGCCGCGCATGAAGTACGTGTTGGCAGGTTTCACGTCGGGCATTCTGCGAGTACTGGAGCGGATGCTCCCCGAACGCAGCGTCGTCCTGCTGGAGGACCCATACATCGTCGAGCGTTCCGAAGTCTCCGACAAGATCGGCGCCTTCGGCTGCGTCGAACGCCTCGTCCCGACGCCGCTGCAGGACGAGAACCGTGTCGAATCCGTTGTCGCGGCCGTGGAATCGGTCGGTGACATCGGCGCCGTCATACCCGGTCACGAATACGGTGTGCTCGCCGCCGCGGCGTTGGCGGAGAGGCATCGACTTCCCGGCGCGGGGATGCACGCGGCGAAGTGTCTGCGCGACAAGGCGAGCCTGCGCGCCGCCGCGACGACCACCGGGATCGCGCAACCCGATTGGGCGGTCGTCGACAGCCTCGAAGACGTATTGGCCTTTCCCCGTCGACCACTGGTGCTGAAACCCAGCAACCGTCAGGCTTCCGTGGGGGTCGAGCTCACCGAGCCCGGCGACGACGACGCGGCCGTCAGCGCCGCCTGGCACCGCACTCGAGCAGCCGACGAACCGATGATGGCGTCACCGGACGGCACACCACCGCGTCATCTCGTCGAACACCGCTTGTCGGGCCGAGAGGTCAGCGTCGAGGCGCTTGTGGAACGCGGTCGAACGGTCTTCGTCAACCAGACCGCCAAAACGATCCTTCCCGGACCGCACCCGGTCGAGCTTGCCCACGTCGTACCGGCACCGGACCCCGTCGCACTGGACGGTGCCATGCGGCAACTCGTCGAAGCGCTCGACTTCGGAACCGGTGTGCTGCACGCGGAATGGATCCTCGTGGACGACGAACCCCACCTGATCGAGTGTGCGGGCCGGTTCCCCGGCGACGAGATCGTGCCGTTGATAGATCTCGCCTACGGCGGCAGTCTGACAAAAGACCTGGTGACGCTACTATCAGGCCAGTCGGTGGAGCGGCGCGCCCAGGCGCGACGTGGTGCGGCCGTTCGGTTCCTCACCGCCCCTCCCGGCCGCGTGCAACAGGTGACCGGGATCGGTGAAGCCCGGAAGGTTCGCGGTGTCCTGGGGGTCGACGTGACAGCCGCGCCCGGTGACGTGATCGCCCCGGTGTCATCGTCGTGGGACCGAGTGGGCCGTGTCATGGCCATTGGGCGAACCGCATCCGCCGCCCGGGAAGCCGCCGATACCGCCGCGGCACAGCTAACCGTCACCACCGGAGACGATTCATCTCGCGACGTCTCCTGACCAACCGGTCCCCCTGTGTTGGGCAGTCCGATGTTGCCTTGCCGGTTAAGGCATTGAGCCAAGGGCTCCCCCACCATGGCGAATTTGGTTCTAAAGATTAGGGTCTGGACGTAACGGCTTCGAAGCAGGATCCAGATGAGTCCAGCGAGCCACGGCTTCGTCCGGGGAAACCGGCTCGCCGAAGACTACTAACGTACGGCGTGATCGGGCTCAGCGGGACAATTGGACTGGCCCTACTGCTGACCTTCTGCGGTGCACTTCCCTCGCGACCGAACAACAGACGGAGCAACCCGCGTCGGCGTCTTTGCCATACCTACCCGTTGAACCCCCATGCGACCAGATCGATTGGTCGCCCATGACCAGCTTGACCAAGGAAGAACCCTCATTCGGTCAACGAACGGTTGGGACGCTGGAAGGCTTCGACCGTTCGCTCTCCTTTTGCACCGTCACTGTGAACGGAGACGAAAAATTCACGGCCGTATCGGTAGAAATCGCCGAAAGTTCAGAACTCGCGGACGAGTTTTTCACGGACGCGCTTCAGTGAGCCTTTCCGCGTAAGCTCTTGAGTGCGGGGAGTGGGCGGTTGTGTTCGATGTGGAGTATGACGAGTGCAGCGCGAGTGATGGCGCCGATGCGCCAGGGGTTGAGGCTGACACGGCGAAGGGCTTT
>DXGR01000091.1 GCA_019113825.1 Candidatus Stackebrandtia excrementipullorum
GATGGCGATGGCGATGGCGATGGCCCGGTCACGATCCTTCCGGTCGGTGACCTGAGCGAGGCGCAGATGGCCAACGCCGTGCAGATCGTAGAGATCGGCGAATCGTTGGGTATCAGCGAAAAGGGCCAGCAGATCGCGTTGGCCACGGCCATGCAGGAGAGTAGTTTCCGTAACTTGGCGAACACGTCGCTCCCAGAGTCGTTGGATGTGCCCAACGAGGGGACCGGTAGTGATCACGACTCGGTGGGGCTGTTCCAACAGCGCCCCAGCCAGGGCTGGGGGACGATCGAAGAGTGCATGGACCCCGAGTACGCGACGACGACGTTTTACGAACGGCTGCAACAGGTCGACGGTTGGGAGGACATGGAGGTCACCGAAGCGGCGCAGGCGGTCCAGATCTCCGGTCACCCGGATGCGTACGCCAAATGGGAGGGTCTTGCCGACGAGATCCTGGAGGCGGTCCACGAGTCGCGTCAGTGACGGTGGTGGCGACCGTACGGTCGCGATTGCGTCGCGGTGCTTTGATGGGATTGTCGAGATAAGGCATATGGGTCACGCCGCGTGACCCATATGCTCATAAAGGATGGTGCTGGATGGCTCACCTCTTGGCCTATTCGTCGGTGGGGCTGGTGCCGGCCCCCACCACTCCGGTGGTGTGGCGCGCGGCGGTGGGGAAACTGATCCGGCTTGGTCTCCTGGCCACATTGATGACGACTGCGGCGACGGGCGTATTCGGTTTCGTCTCGCCCGCGTCTTTCATCGAGGGCGGCGATCCCATAGGCCTGGTCATTGTGGTCCTCGCGAGTGCCACGATGGTGTCGCTCGGCATGGGCGTGTTTCCGTCGGTGCTGGGGGTCGTTTTCGGCCGCTTCGTCGTTCCCCATCGTAACGAGTTGCCCCCGGAGGAAGCGCTTTCGATTTCTCGGGCGTTTTATTTCTCGGGCGTTGCCGTGGGGCTGTTGATTGCAGCGGTGGGACGCGCCCTGGACCGGGACCCGTTGTATGCGGCGGTGGCGATCGTCCTCTTGGCGTTGGTCGTGTACGGCCTGGCGCGGGTGTGCCCGCAGGCTGTGACGGCGTGGCGGGGCCTGCAAGCCGAACGTGCCAGGCAGGCCGCGATTCTGGCACACGGTGTGCACTCCGTCGGTCGATTGACGAGCGTCCACTGGCTGAAACGCTGGGTGGAGTACAAGCGCCCGGCTTTTCGTGTCACCCTCGCGTACGAATATCGCGGTGAGGAACACACCGTCTCGTTCGATCTGGTGGACTACCCACTGTGGGCTCCCACCAAGGGTGCGGAGTTCGACGTGTGGGTGGGGCCGGGTCGCCCCACCGACTCGCGCAACATCATGATTCGGCGACGCTACGTGGGGCAACGGTTCGTCGATGACCCCGAGAAGTACCGGGACTCCGGTACCGGTGATTCCCCGCCCGGGCCCATAGGCCCCGTCTGGTTGTTTGATCGGCCCGACAACGACGACAAGGTGAGCTCGAAGGTGTCGCCGGCGTTCCGGTTCATGCTGGCGTTGCCGCCGGTGCTCGTGGCGTTCGGCGCCACGACGGCCGCAATACTCGCGCCGATCCAGGTTGCCGACATGGCGGAAGACTCGTGGGTGTTCCTGTTGCTGTGGCTGTTCGCAGGCGCGAATCTGTACAACGCGGTTCTGTACCTTCTGTACCTGGGGCGTTCCCGTTGGCTGATAAGGACAGGGTTGGGCTTGACCTTGCCGACCATCGTCGCTGCTGTGACCGCGTTCGGGGGCGCGTGGGCATTGGGGTGGCCGTCGGCGTTTGCTCCCGGATGGGACGGCACGCCGTGGAAGGGTGTACATAATGTCCTGTTGGCGGCCGTGATCGGTGGTCTGCTCATGTTCGCTTGGACGTTCGTGGCTCTGGACAAGGCGGAGCGTCACATCAACGGCAGGACACCCGCTCCGGCCGAGGTTGTCCAGGAGGCGTTGACAAGCCCCGACCCGGCGGCTCTCGACGAGCTCGAACGGCGTTACGGGTACCGTGCCGGCGCGTTCCTGTGTAAACGATGACGGCCGAAGCGGTGACGCTTATGCGGCGAGGCAGAGGCCTTCCGCGTGGGCTCGTGGTGCAGTCGACCGGTGGCTTCTGACGGCCTCGATCCGCATGAGTTCGGCTCGGCGGGTGCGGGCTGCAACGAGGGCGTGACCGACCGCCGGCATGACGTCGGCCAGGTCGACACCGAGAGCGTTACAGACGGCGGCGACGACTTCGGACGACGCTTCTTTACGGCCGCGTTCCAACTCCGACAGGTACGGAGTGGAGACACGTGCGGCGCGGGCAACATTGGCGAGGGTGCGGCCCTGTTGCAACCGGATGCGTCGGAGGACGCCCCCGAGGGCATCGCGTAGAAGTGGCCGCGTCGTCGGGTCGTGCTGGGTCATCAGGGTGCCTTTCATGCGTATCCGCCGGTGTCGGTCGCCCGCTGGTCGATGAGCGGATTCATTCATATCCGATGAGAGGACACAACGTGAGTGCCGCGGTGCGATGGTTATCGGTTTTCTGCCGTCGGCGAATGTAGTCGACCGGTCTGTTCGGTGATCATTCGTCGCGCATCCGACAAGGCCTGCCTCTGGTGAGCGAAGGCCATGCCGTCGACGTTGTCGAGGCAGCGCCAATCCACGGCGGAGACCTCGGCCGGATCGATGTTCACGGTGCCGTGAGACGTCCACGCCAGGTAGTAGATGTTGAGTGTTGTCGAGGTGACACCGTGATGTTCATATCGGTCGAGGTACATGCCGACGAACGGGCCGAGGTCGACGGTGAGGCCGACCTCCTCACGCAACTCGCGGACCGCCGCGACTTCGGGATGTTCGATACCGCAGAAGCCGCCGGGTATGTCCCACAGTCCCCGGCCCGGTTCATCGGCGCGGCGTACGGCGAGGAACCGGTCATGATCGTCCACAAGGATCACGCTTGCCGACGGTGTGGCGTCGGTGAAGACCGGGCGGCCACACGCGGTGCACCGAGTGGGCGCGGTGGTGGTGACGGAGGCGCCGCAACGGCTGCAGTAGTCCATTGCCAGAGAGTAGAAGCACGACGGAGAGTAGAAGCACGACGGAGAGTAGAAGCACGACGGAGAGTAGAAGCACGACGGCGTGTTCGTCAGCGCCGGTGGCGTGTCCGTGCGGTGTTTCGGCGTGTGCGGAGGCTCGGCCGGTGTCGGTGTGTACGGCCTTCGGTGTCTGTGTGCTGCGACCACCGGTGCGGCCGACCGCCGGGGATCTTCGTCATGGGGCGTTGACCAGGGGCGATGCTCGGTGGCCCCAACCGATGCCAAATTTTGTCCGTAACGGTATTCCGTTATGCCGTTCATTGCTGTCAATATGTGGCAAGTGCCCGTCAGCGGACGTGACAGTCCGCTCCACACCAGGAGTTTTTCCGTGCCCAAGGATTCTCTTGTGCCTTCACGCGTCTCTCGACGCGGTGTGCTGATTGCCGCTCCCGTGGCCGCGGTCGCCGCCATGGCCGTACCCGCAGTAGCGGCGGCGGACGAAGGTCCCACACCCGACAGCTCCAAGCCGCACACACAACCCGAATGCCTCGCAGACCTGTTTGGACAGAAGTTATGGCGTCGATCTACTGGCTGGCAGACGCCATTCGCGCCGAAGGCGTCACCGTCGTCGAACACGGCGACTGGCACAACCGCCGGGCCCCCGGCGCGTTCGAACCGTTCGGCGTGCTCTGGCACCACACCGCAGCCACCTCCAGCGCATCCAACCCTCACCCTGCGTTGAACACGGTCATCCATGGTCGCCCCGACCTGGCCGGTCCGCTCTCGCAGGCACTCGTCGACTACCACGGTGTCTTCCACATCATCTCCGCCGGCCGCTGTAACCACGCCGGATGGAGCGGCGGAAGCGGACCCATCCCCGTCGGCGACGGAAACACCATGATGGTCGGTTGGGAAATCGACTACAACGGTGTCAACCAGCAGATGACGCCCGCCCAGTACGACGCGTCCATCCGTGCCACCGCCGCCGTTTTGCGTCGGTTCGGCCGTGACGCCTCATACGTCCGTGGGCACCGCGAAACCAGTACCGGCGGCAAGATCGACCCGTCGTTCGTGAACCTGGACTCGATGCGTGCCGACGTGGCCGCCTACCTCGCCGGCGGCGGCACCGGCAACGGCGTCAGCGGTCCGGCGTACCTGTACAAGGACGAGCAGCACGTCGTCGCCGTCAACACCTCCGGGTCACTGTCCAACATCTACTGGGGACCGGACTCGGGTGTCGTCGACTCCAACTGGGGCGGCGCACCCCTCGAAGGCCGCGCCATGGGATACAGCCAAGGCGGCCAGCAACACATCTTCGCGCGCAGCGCCGACAACACGTTGCGGCACTGGTACCAAAGCGGTGACCATCCGGCCGGGCTCGACGACTGGGACACCGCGGGCCGCGTGGCGTCCAACCCGACCGGGTTCGCCTACGGCACGCAGCAGCACGTGTTCTTCCGTAACACCGACAACCTGCTGGAACACCGGTTCTACGACAGCCGCACCGACTCCATCGAGGGCGGTGTCTGGCCCGGCGGTGCCTTCGTCGGCAGCCCGAGCGCCTTCGTCCACAAGGATCAGCAGCACATCTTCGGCCGTACCGCCGACGGTGCGCTCAAACACTGGTACTGGTGGCCCGGCATCGAACCGGCCACCGACAACTGGGGAATCACGTCCGGCGTCGCCTCCGACGTCACCGGGTTCTCCTACCGCAACCAGCAGCATCACGTGTTCTTCCGTAACACCGACGGCAACCTGCAGCATCGGTTCTTCGACGACCGATCGGGCAACCTCGACGGTGGCGTATGGGGCGCAGGCGGTTTCGTCGGTAACCCGCACGCGTTCGTGCACGGCGAAGAACAGCACATCTTCGGCCGCCGAGAGAACGGCGACCTCGCCCACTGGTACTGGCGCCCGGGTATCGACCCGTCCCACGACAACTGGGGCGCCACCGGTGTCGTCGCAGGCGACCCGTTCGGCGTGTCGACGGGGCAACAGCACCATGTCTTCTACCGCACCGACAACGGCAGCCTCGAACACCGCTTCCACGACGACCCCAGTCGTGAAGTGGTGACCCAGAACTGGGGCGGCTCCCTCGCATAACACCGTCACCGGTGCGGCAGCCCCCCACATCCGGTGACCCGCCGGCCCCGACACGTGCCCGACGGCCGTGTCGGGGCCGGCCTGGTTCTTGCGCACCGCCACGGCACCGGACCACCTATATCGGTTGGACGTCGCCACCACCTCGGGGTGACACTGCTTCACATGGGTTATGTCGACATCGCCGGAGTGTCCTTCACACTGCCCGACGGGAGAAGCCTGTTCCACGACGTGTCGTTTCGGGTGGGGGAGGGCGCCAAAGTCGCCTTGATCGGCGCCAACGGCACCGGCAAAACCACGCTCATGCGGATGGTCGCCGGAGACCTCGAACCCGACGACGGTGCCATCACCCGCTCCGGCGGTCTCGGGGTCATGCGCCAGCTAGTCGGTATGCGAGACGGTGAACGCACGCTCGCCGAACTGGCCCTGTCGCTGGCACCCGCCGCGGTGCGGCACCACGGTGCGGCGTTGAACACGGCCGAGACCGGACTGACCGCCGTCGAAAAACGTGGCAAGTACTCCACGGCCGCCGAACGCGCCCAGGTCGTCTACGCCGACGCCTTGGCCGCCTGGGGTGACGCCGGAGGCTACGACTTCGAAGTACTGTGCGACACCGTATCGACATTGATCCTTGGTGCGACATGGGACGAAACCCGCAATCGGCCGCTCAACACCCTCTCGGGCGGCGAACAGAAAAGGTTCGCCCTCGAACTTCTGTTGCGCGGCCCCGAAGCGGTCCTACTGCTGGACGAGCCCGACAACTTCCTCGACGTCCCCGCCAAACGCGAACTCGAGGAACGCATCACCGCATCGGCCAAAAGCGTTCTGTTCGTCTCCCACGACCGTGAAGTACTCGCTCGGACCGCCGACCGCATCGTCACCCTCGAAGCCGGCGACACCTGGACGCACGGCGGCGGTTTCGCGACGTGGAACGAAGCGCGGACCGCGCGACACGAACGCCTCGAGGAACTGCGGCGACGGTGGGACGAGGAACATCGCAAGCTCAAGGACCTCGTCGTCATGTACCGGACCAAAGCCTCCTACAACGCCGACATGGCGTCTCGGCTTCGCGCAGCCGAGACACGCCTCGCGAAGTTCGAGTCGGCCGGGCCACCACCGCTGCCGCCCCGCGACCAGGACATCACGATGAAACTGCGAGGTGGACGCACCGGTAAACGCGCGATCGTCTGCGAACAACTCGAGCTGGACGATCTGACGTTCCCGTTCGATTTCGAGGCCTGGTACGGCGACCGGGTCGCCGTGTTGGGGGCCAACGGGACCGGGAAAAGTCACTTCCTGCGTCTCTTGGCGCAGAAGGGAACGCGCGCTTTGGCCGACACGGGCCGTGACGCGAAACCCGTTGCCCACACCGGTACGGCACGGCTCGGCGCTCGTGTCCACCCCGGACTGTTTTCGCAGACCCACGACCATCCCGAGCTCGTCGCCCGCACGTTGCGCGGCATCCTGTGGGACGGCGGCGATGAACGGCCCAGCCTCGATCAGGCAGCCGCGATGAGCGCCCTGAACCGCTACGAGCTCACCGCCCAGTCCGAGCAGACGTTCGGCACACTGTCGGGCGGTCAACAGGCCCGGTTCATGGTCCTGCTTCTTGAACTGTCCGGAGCCACATGTCTCCTCTTGGACGAGCCGACCGACAACCTCGACCTCGCCAGCGCCGAGGCGTTGGAACGTGGCCTGGCCGGTTTCGAGGGCACCGTCGTCGCGGTGACACACGACCGGTGGTTCGCGCGCGGCTTCGACCGTTTTCTGCTGTTCCAAGGCGACGGCGAGGTCGTCGAAACACCCGAACCGGTGTGGGACGTGCGCTGACCGGGAAGCGTCACGTCGCCGCCCGGACGGACGGGGCCCGGGTGAGGCTGATGCCGAAGTACCGGCGGTACGCCGCGACGACATCGTCGTTGTTCAACGTCCGCTCGGTGCGGTCGCCGTCGACGGTCGTGATGAGACGGTTTCCGCTGACGGTGACGCGTCCGTCGGGAGTGGCCACCGAACACGAGACCCTGCCGGTGAACGGGGAAGCAGGGCTGTGCGAGTGGTACCACGCCATGGCGTCGAAGTCAGTGAGCCTGCGAGGTTTCGGATCCAGTCGGTACGCGGCGGCGCCGTCGAAATACACGTCCAGGTCCCCGTGATCGGTGTCCACGATGTGAATGTCGGCCTCGTCGTCGGTGTGACGATCGCGTGAGTTCAGCGGCACGGGCCGGCGAGCGAACCGGCCGAACCCGACGTCGACCAGCCACGGCTCGTCCAGGTCGACTCGCAACGCCAGGTGGTCCAACGGCGGTCCCGGTTCACCGTGGTCGAAAACCTGTGCCGACAGCAGTGTCACGTCGAAACCCAGTGCGGACAGTAGACCGGCGAAAGCGCCGTTGAGTTCGAAGCAGAAGCCGCCTCGCCGGCGCGTGACGATTTTGTTCCACAGGGCTTGTTGCTCGAGAACGATCGGCTCGCCACAGTGGATGCTGAGGTTTTCGAACGGCACCGTGTACAGGTGCTGCAACTGGAGCTGCGCCAACGATTCCACCGACGGACGTGTGTCCGGTCGAAGCCCGAGAAGTCGCATGTAGTCGGCCGTGGTGGCCGTCATGGTCGTTCTCCTTTCGTCGCCGATGCGTCGGTGCCGTGCCGGACGATACGGTACCGGTGAAGTCTCAGACCTCGGTAGCGCGACGCGTTCACCGTCTCCCTCACCGTCCACACCAGTCTCGGGCTGCACCAGGCCTGGGACGGCTTGTTCAACACGTACCCGCCTCCGATGGTGACAGCGGCGTGAACCGCCACAGCCCGTGCATCTCGCCAGACGAGAACGACCCCGGGGGAGTCGTCGAAACCGGTCCCCTTGACGGCATACGTACCGGCGTCCAACCAATCCTGGAACGGTTCCGGAAACATCCACGTCCACTCGGCGCCGGCCACACCGGCGGCGGCCATCACCGTGCCGAAACAGTTCGGGCCCGAACGGGCCGGAAACGTCCCGGCCAGCCGCTCCGCGCACGGCAACACGGACCTCGCGTCCCGCCACGTCGTGTCGGGGACCTCGTCGTGGCGGCTCGGTTTGACACCGTCGAGAACATAGCCGACGGCCGGGTGCTCACCCACCGCGTCCAGAGTCGAAGGCCACCACGGGAACCGCGCCTCACCCGGGGGCACAAGCCCACGGTGGTCTTCGGTGAGGTCTTTGCGGCGACCGGACGCCTCCCGTTTCACCAAAAGCCGCCGCCGCACGCTCGGCGCCAACGCGGTGAACGTCGCCTCGTCCAGCCAGATCCACGAACCGCCGTACATGTGGAACGTGTCCCGCACCTCGGCGCTCACCGCAACCCGGTGCCCGTCGGGCAACCCGTCGACGACGTCGACGCGGAAGGGTTGAACCGGCGGCGCGAACCATCGGCACCACCGGTTCAACAGCTCCGACGACACATCGATGTTCAAGACACGCATGCGGCGACATTAACCGCGACGACTCGAGATACGCATCCTCTTTGCTCTGCCGCCCACCGGCTCCGTCACCGAGGAGCCCGCTCACGTCACTTCCTCAATCGGCCCGCCCCCTGCGGTGCTGGAGGCTATGGCGACTTCGTCCAGCACAGACAGAACGGGTGACCGGCAGGGTCGGCGTAAACCTGGAAACCCTCATCGGCATCGGGATTGTTGGCCGGCTGCAACAGCCGCGCACCCAACTCGACGACACGCTGATGCGCCCGGCGCAGATCATCGACGTAAAGATCGAGGTGGATCTGTTGCTGCTGTTCGCCGCGTGGCCACTCCGGAGTCACGTGGTTCGGGGCGTACTGGATACCCATATGCCACCGGCCGTCGACGATGATGCTGCGCCAGTTCTCGTCGGGCTCGACGATGCCGTCCAGAAGCGCGGCCCAAAACGCGGCCTCGGCGTCCATGTCCGCGGCATCGAGAACGATGACCTGTTGTAGGACCCTCATGGCGCGAATATACGCCCGCATTCGCACCCGACGCGGTCGTTTGCCGACGTCAGGGGCCCAACCGGTGCACCGCGTCCGCCCGTCGACCCGACAGCGTGTCGTTGTGCGGGCGGTCGAGCCGTCTCGGTCGGTAACGACGGCCGCGCAAGCCTTATCGTGCCCCGGAAGCAACGCACACACCATGAGCCGCCCACCGGCGCCCCGCCTCGCCGACGTGGAGACCGCCGATCCGTTGCACGGTGTTCGAGTGGCTCCCGGAGACGTTGTCGAACCCGGACCTCTTCCTTCGCCGGGCGACCGAACAGCGGCCCACCACGGCCGAAGGTTCTCAAACGGCTCGCACGATCTCCGGGCGCAGATCGAGACGCCGCAACAGTTGAGCATTCAACGCCACAAGAACAGTGGACAACGACATCAGGATCGCACCCACCGACATCGGAAGCACGAACCCGATGGGCGCCAGCACCCCCGCCGCCAACGGAACCGCCACCAGGTTGTACCCGGCCGCCCACCACAGGTTCTGTTTCATCTTGCCGTACGACGCCTGCGACAACTCGATGACCGATACCACCGATCGCGGATCGGAACCGGCCAGAATCACCCCCGCCGACGCGATCGCGACATCGGTGCCCGCGCCGATCGCGATACCCACGTCGGCCTGCGCCAACGCCGGTGCATCGTTCACACCGTCACCGACCATCGCGACCTTCCGGCCCTCGTCCTGAAGCCGCTGCACCTTCGACGCCTTGTCCTCGGGACGGACTCCGGCGAAATACCGGTCGATGCCAAGTTCCGCCGACACCGACGACGCCACCGCGTCGGCGTCACCGGTAACCATCGCAACCTCCACCCCACGGGCGTGCAACGCCGCAACGGCGTCACGCGACTCCGGACGCACCTCGTCGGCCAGCCGCAGAGCGCCCAACACCCGACCATCGACCAGAACGTGCAGAATGATCGCACCTTCGGCCCGCCACGACTCCGCGACCGGCAACTCGTCGGCGTCGGCCTGGTCGAGAAGATACGGCCCACCCACCTCCACGAGCCGACCGTCGATAGTGGCTCGGACGCCGACCGCCGGTGAAGACGAGAAATCGTCGGACTCTGGAACCGGCAGCCCCTTCCGCTTCGCGGCACCGACGATCGCCCGCGCCAACGGGTGCTCCGAATCGGTCTCCGCCGCAGCGGCCAACGCCAACACCTCGTCGACCGAACGATCCTCGACCGTCTCCACCCCCGTCACCGACGGCGTGCCCGTCGTCAACGTCCCCGTCTTGTCGAACAGAACGACCTCGACGCTGCGCATGCTCTCCAACGCCAAACGATCCTTCACCAACACACCGCCCCGGGCCGCGCGCTCCGTCGCCATCGACACGACCAGCGGAATCGCCAAACCCAACGCGTGCGGGCAGGCGATCACCAGCACCGTGATCGTGCGCACCACCGCCGTATCCGGCACCCCGATTACGCTCCACACCACCACGGTCACCACCGCCGCCGACAACGCGTACCAGAACAGCCAGGCCGCCGCGCGGTCGGCGACCCGCTGAGCCCGCGACGACGAGTTCTGGGCCCGGCTCACCAACTCGCGAATGCCCGCCAACGTGGTGTCATCACCGACCGCGGTGACCTCCACCCGCAACCCCGAATCCGTCGCGATCGTGCCGGCGACGACCACGTCACCCACGCCACGCGTGACCGGTTTCGACTCACCCGTGATCATCGACTCGTCCACCGATGCCGACCCCTGCGTCACCGCGCCGTCGGCGGGAACCCGCGCACCCGGACGCACCACGACGACGTCACCGAGCCGAAGCTCATCGGGCGACACCCTCACCGTCGTGTCGCCCTCGACCCGCTCCGCCTCGTCGGGAAGCAAAGCAGCAAGGGAATCCAACGCGGACATGGTCTGCGCCAGCGACCGCATCTCGATCCAGTGGCCCAACAGCATGATCACGATCAGCAGCGCCAGTTCCCACCAGAACTCCAGTTCACGATGAAACACACCGATACTCGCGCCCCACGACGCGAGAAACGCGACCGTGATCGCCATACCGATCAACAGCATCATGCCCGGCGCGCGCGCCTTGATCTCCGATACGGCTCCGGTCAAAAACGGTGCCCCACCCCACACGTACATCACGGTCCCCAACAGCGGCGACACCCACGTCGCCCCCGAGGGCACCGCATACCCGAGAAGGGACGCGAACATCGGCGAAAACGCGACCACCGGCGCGGCGACCACCAGCATGACCCAGAACAGTCGACGGAACCGTGCCACGTGATCGCCGTGGTCGTGCCCGTTGTGGTCGCCGTGCCCGCCGTGGCCGCCGCGCTCTCCGTGCATCGATTGCCCGCCGTGGCCGTGTGCATGTTCGCGGCTCATTGTCGGCTCCTCTACGGTGGCCGTCGACGCGAAGCCGGCGGCAGTCCTGTCGGCGTCTTATGGCGCAACACCCAGGCTATGTCGGCTCCCGGTGGTGGCGGTCCGTAACGCGGGCCCCGCAACAACGGGCGCGCCCGAGTCCCTCCGCGGCAGCAGCAACGCACTGGCCGTGATCAGCACCGACGTGATCAGCAAGGTGTTCTGTGCCCCGACCCAGGCCGTCATCAGTCCGCCGACGAGCAGAAAAATCGGCTGGCTGACCGTGGTGGTGAACGACCACAGCGTCGTCACCCGAGTAAGGAGGTGGTCGGGGGTGTTGAGCTGCCGAAAGCCGGCGATAGCCGAGTTCGTGAGCCCGGAAAACAACAATACGGCGAAGAACCCCACACCGCACCACACAGGACCCCACCGGGTATCGCCCAGCAACGGTATGAGGAAATACCACGGCCCACGCAACAGACCGGACCACCGGATCGTCCGCACCTGCCCGGACCGGTTGACGAATCTCCGCGTCAACCGAGCCCCGATAAAACCTCCCAGCGACGGGATTCCCATGATGAGCCCGTACTCGACGGCCGAAAAGTCGAGGTCACGCAAGTAGAAGATGGTGGTGGCGGGAGTGGCCATGGAAACGCAACCGGCGAACAGGACCCAACTGAACAATATCGACCGCATAGCCGGGTAGCTCCATGCGTAATCGAGACCCGCGAGCAGCTCGCCGCGTCGTGACGGCTTCACCTGCCGTCGCGGAGGGGCGGGCTCGGGAGTCCGGATGCGCCACACGGCTACCGCGCTCGCGGCAAAAGCCACCGCATTGACGACTATTCCACCCAGTGGCTTTATCGCCGCGATGAGGACACCGGCCGCCGACGGCCCCACGGACATGCTCAACCAGTTGGTGGCTTCCAACCGGCCGTTGGCGTCCATGAGACGTTCCCGTGAAACCAGCGCCTTCAAGTGCGACTGAGACGCCGACGAAAACATGATCTGGCAGGCCGCGTTCACCGCCGCCACTGCGCACAGCTGCGCCACCGTCAAAACCCCGAAACAGCCGCACAGCGGTACGGTCAGCAAACCGACGAACCGTGCCACATCGGACCACACCATGATCGGGCGCTTATACCTGAATTCGATGAACGGGCCGATCGGGAAGGCCAAAAGAGCCGTCGACACGGCCGCGCAGACGGAGATCAGAGCAACCTCGAACGGCGATGCGCCGACAAGGCTCACGGCAATGATCGGCAAAGCGACGGTGCCGACCGCCGAACCCAGTTGGCTTGACGCGCGGGCCAGCCACAGGAAACGAAAATCCCGATGCCCACCAACGCCACGGTGTTCCTCCACACGGGATACTTCGGGCATCGGGGACACTTTACTCGGCGGCCACCGGCGTTCCGTAACCTGCTGTTCGGGCCTACGACGTTGTCGAGAGCTCCGCACACGGCACCGCGGCGTTCGACACCGGGTCCCCGTGGCTTTCTCGCGCAGTGCGACGTGAAGGCCACACACGCGGCTTCGCAACTTCGGCGGCAACCGTCCCCGACCGTCAGCCCGGCGCAGCCATCACCGCCAGTCGTTCCGCCAGCCGCGCGACGACGGTCCGCAGTTCCACCGGCTCCAGGATCTCCGCCTCGAAACCCAACCGGGCCACGTGCACGGCGATCCACTCCAGGTCGTTGGATCCCACGGTCAGCACGCACCAGCCGTCCCCGTCGTCGTCGACCCGCCCCATCGCAGGCGGAACAAGGGCGCGAACCGTTCCCGCGTCGGCGCGAAGCCGTACCCGCGCCACATGCCGATACGGGGATGCGGTCACCGACCGCTGCACATACTCCACCGGGTCCGGGTGCGCGCGGAACTGAAAACGCCACGTCGTGGGACACACGTGTCGCATCCGATCCAGCCGGAACGTCCGCCAGTCGTCACGCACCACGTCGTAAGCCATGAGATACCAGCGACGCCCGGTCGCCACGACTCGTACCGGTTCGACGAGGCGTTCCTGTTCGGTGTCGGCGCGCCCGGTGTACCGAAAACGCACGCGAACCGTGTCGCGGCAAGCGCGCGCCAACATCACCAGAACCTCGGCGTCGACGGGGTCGTCGGCCCCGATCAACGTCTCCGTCGCGTCGTGGACGGCCTGCACCTCGGCACGCAGCCGCGGCGGCATCATCTGGTTGAGCTTGGACAGTGCTCGAAGCGCCGCCTCACCGACACCCGCGACCGTGCCCCCGGCCGCCAACCGCAACGACACGGCCGTCGCCGTCGCCTCCTCGTCGTCCAGAAGCAACGGCGGCAGCCGTGTCCCCGATCCGAGCCGGTAACCACCGCCGACGCCGACCGTCGCGTGCACGGGATACCCGAGTGTCCGTAGCCGCTCAACATCGCGACGGATCGACCGGTCCGTCACCTTCAACGCCTCCGACAACTCGGCGGCGGTCCACAAACGGCGCCGCTGCAGCAGACCGAGAAGTCGTAGGACCCGTTCGGCTGTCTTATCGGCGCTCATGTGGTCAACTTTTCCACAGAACACGGACCGACCCTGTCCGCTATGGGTGAAACGCTGCCGTCTATGCGACAACCTGAAACGCTGGAACCCGTGACGAATCAACTGCTTCGCGACCAGATCGACTGGCTATGGCAACACCAACTTCTCGGTCGCCTCCACGGCATGAGCGACGCCGAGTACTTCTGGGAACCCGCGGTGGGCTGCTGGAGTGTTCGCCCACGCGGCACCGGGTCGGCCCCCATACAGGTCGGAGCGGGGGAGATGACCATCGACTTCGCCGTCCCCGTCCCCGAGCCCGACCCGCCACCGTTCACCACGATCGCGTGGCGCCTGGGGCACCTGATCGTCAGTGTTCTCGGGTTGCGCAACGCCTCTCATTTCGGGCGTGAACCCGTCGATTACGAGTCGTTCGAATACGCGTCAACAGCGCAGGAGGCGCTCGCCCAACTGAATACGGAGTACCGAATATGGCTGGCGGGCGTGGAAGCCCTCGGAGAGGACGGTCTGAAAAGGCCGTGTGGTGAAGCCGAAGGCCCCTTCGCCCCCGATCCGATGGCCCGGCTCGTCCTGCACATCCACCGTGAACTGATCCACCATCTCTCCGAGGTGTGCCTGTTGCGGGACCTGTATCGACACACGAATCCGAACGGAGCCTCGACATGAGCAGTACGGTGCAGATCACCTTTGACGCGCACGATCCCCGTGGCCTGTCCATCTTCTGGCGGGATGTACTCGGGTACGTCCATCCATGGCCGCCCGGTGTCGAACCGACCCCCGGCACCGACCCGCTCGCGGCCTGGGACGAGTTCCTCGCACGCTCGGGCGTGCCACCGGCCGAACGAAACAGTGCATCGGCTCTGGAAGACCCCGACGGCGTCGGGCCGCGTCTCTTCTTTCAGCGGGTACCCGAAGGTAAGACGGCGAAAAACCGGGTCCATCTTGATGTGCGGACGGCGCCCGAGCTGCGGGACGACGAACGCATGGAGGCGTTGGAGGCGGAGGCGCGCCGGCTCGTCGACCTGGGTGCGACCCGGCTCGAACGCCACGAACCGAAAGCACCGACCAGCATCGGGTTCATCGTGATGGCCGACCCGGAAGGCAACGAGTTCTGTTTGGACTAACACGGGGACCTGTGGACCCCGCTCCAGGCGGTATGGAAATCGATCCGGATGCGTACGCCCTTTGAGCTGCCGTATTACCTTGAGCCCCGACTGCTTCGTAGCCTGCTGAGGCGACGCCGAGCCGGGCACCGGGCTCGGGTTCAGCGTACGCATCCAGCTTGAACGACGCTCCCACCTGAGCGCTGTGGACACTGCCTTATGGAGGGCTGCGCTTGCCGGTTCGAGGTGAACATGCTGGTAGAAGCTGCGGGCGCAACTCGCCGGCAACCCACAGGCCCCGGCCCGCTCGAACACGGACATTCCCTGGCCGTCACGGACCTCTACTGAGCCTACTCGCTAAAGATGAACTCACCGTCGATCGTATAGACCAGTCCGTCGCCCTCAGGGGCTGTTGCAAGACCGTCAACATCTACCGATTTGATGATCCAATCATATTCACCGGTCATTGTATTCACCCGTACAATTCCGGATTGGCTATCGCCTCTGGAGCTAGTGACGCTCGTTATATACAGAAACGAACCGTCAGCGGAGAATGCAAGATGGCCAACAAGGTCGATTCCATCGAGCACGACTGTGGGGCTGTTATCATCGACCTTCCAAAGCGCGACCGACAGCGGAGCATCCTTCTCGGTCTTGAGCGAAAATGCGATCTGGCCAGATTTCGGTGAGTAGGCAATTTCATGCCTTATTTGCGGGAAGTGACAAATTGAACCATTGCTACGGCCAATCACTTCCTCACCCATGTTGATCGTTATCGGTTCTCGCTCGTGTCCATTAAGCTCGTACAGCAGTTGGCAGCCGTTCTTTCCTAGCACCCTCTCAATGCCCACGCCTCCATCACCGAGCGGCAGGACTCTCATTAGACCGTCGGCATAGCGGATCGGTTCAACTCGGTAAGTTTCTACATTCAGCCCATAGGCGGCATACTCGACAGGATCACCATCCGCGCACCACACGGTTATTCCAATCGCGTCCTCCAAGTGCGCAAATGTATCCACGACGTATGCCCTATCACAGGAGTAAAAGGGCGTGTTCTCCTCATGAAGAAGTTTTAGCGTCCCATCATTTTTCCGAACCCAGAGGCCTTCCTGAACGCCATAGTCGCCTCGCATGAAAAAAATCTCTCCCGAGGCTGCCCACGTCATACTTGAGAAAGCATCCGTCGGCCCTCCAGGAATCAATGCACAACTGGTGTGCGTCCCTACCAGACACAGGCCGAGGAGGCTCAACAACGCCATCCGCCATACTTGCTGTTTCCGCCGCACCACTAAAGTCCCTTAAGGTCTAGGCAACCATATACATCGCTGCAACCGTCTCCCCTAGCCATCTCATGGAGAGCACTTGCGCCAACCTCACCATTATGCAAGTCGATATTGGAATCACAAGGCCCAGGCCCTTGGCCTAGCGTCCAGCTCATGCGCGTCACCGAGCAACATCGCTTCCGTCCACGTGAACCCATGGATCGTCATCAGCCCCATCCAATATGCATGGGGAGTGTCTGGAACCTTGTGGGTGGGGCGGTGATCTGGAAGGCTGAGGCGGTTTGTTTCGGCCGGGAAGGATCACAATGGAGAGTGCAGAGAACGGTGTCGAGGCTGCCGCTGGTGGCGTGGACGTGCG
>DXGR01000092.1 GCA_019113825.1 Candidatus Stackebrandtia excrementipullorum
GGTGGAGCGCCGTCGTCGCTTCGTGAGGCGACGAGGGACGGCGGCCCCACGCAACTGTAAAGGCCCCGCCGCCTCATGACAACCACAGGTTTTCCACTGTCACACCAGGTAGCAACAGTCGTACGGTCCGCTGTCGAGAGGCCTCTTCGAACTCCGTTCGCCGTGAGCGGCTATGAAGGTCGCGCATACGGTGTTGCATGCGCGACTTCTTCACCGCGAGATGCCACCGAACGCCTCACAACGGAACAGTGGACTCGAAGGGACGGCCTCTCAGAGCATGGACACGTGCACGTGGTCGGTGTGGTCGCAGGACGGACTGTTCCCGCCGCAACCCGGATAATGGCGCCAGCCACCCAATGCGGGTTCCCAGATCTCGTTGAACCAGATGACGTACTTTACGCCGAGCAGGTCGGCGTGTTGCACGAACCAGTAGGCGAGGTTGTCACCGTAGACCTTGGCCTCGCCGGTGGCGTAACCGTGGAAGCCACCGACATGAGACGCAAAGTCGCAGGCTCGCCCACGTGGATGTTCGCCACCGTCCTCCGCCGACCGGTAACAGGCGGTGTAACGGGTGAATCCGGCCATGACGGCCTGCGTCAACGCGTGATCCATACGGCCGGTGATACAACCGTTGGTGGTCGGGTCCGGCATCGAGCAACTTTCGTACGGCCAGCTTCCGTCCGCTCCACGCGGAGCCGCGTCGGGCACCCTCGCGTTACCGCCCTGTGGGCCGGGGGAGGCGCCTCTTCCGTCGGAGGCGATGGCTCTGGCCGCCGCGTCGCGCGCCTCTTCCATGTCGTTGAGAGCCTGCTCGGCCGCGAGGATCTCGTCCTCCAGCGCCAACTCCTCGGCCTCAAGGCTCGCTTCGGCCTCCACAAGTTCCTGTAGTTTGGCGCCGCTGTCGTCTCCGAGGTAACTCACCACGGCAAGCGCGTCCACCGCGCTTCCGGGGTCTCCGGTCGCCAAAATGGATGTCGCCGGTGGTAGCCCTCCGTTCAGGTAGGCCGCAACCGCGAAATCGTTGACCTGACCGGTCAGAGATTTAATGGTCTCTTTGGAATTCTCTATTTCATCCTTCAGATCGTCCTGTCGTGATTCGGCCGATCTCAACGCGTCCTCGGCTTCGACATAGGCGTCGATTGCCTCGGACAGCTCCGCCTCGATGCCCATTTCGCCCGGTTCGGCATGCCCTGCCACCGGTAGCAGCATCAGCATCGTGCACAAACCGGAAACGACAATCGCCACGCGGCGAATGAACGGGGTTCTGGTCACTGGTGATCTTTCTTCGTCGACCGCCTACCGGGTTAGCTGCCGGGTTCGGGCCGAAGAACGCCCTACCGTTGAAAGCACGGATTCACCCCGAAGGCCCGTTAAACCGACCTGTATGGGTCCCCGGTTTGCCCGCAGGCAATTCGGCGGCGAACACTCGCTGCCGCACCTGACTTCGCGGCAGTGAAGGGACGAGCATTCGACGCGAAAGCCTAACGCATCACCATATAACCCTCAACAGTCGACAATCGGTGAGCAACAGGACACCTTGCAGCGAAAGGGATCCCAAGCCACGCGGTTACGGCCTTCGAACGTCTGCTCCGACACAGAGGACTCAGAAGGCTTCGACCAGCTTCAGCACGTCGGCGGCGCAACCCCACGACAAGGTCACTCCCGAGCCTCCGTGCCCATAGTTGTGGACGATGCGACCGTCGTCGGGGTCCCGTTCCAGGCGAACCGTTGCACGGGCGGGCCGCAATCCGACCCGGCGTCCGATGACGGGTAGTCCGCCGATGCGGGGGTCCACGGCGGTACAGCGGCGCAGGATGTCGGCCTCGATCATCGGATCGGGTTCGGTGTTCTCGTCGTCGTAGACCCCGATGCCACCCAACACCAGATGATCGGGATGCGGAAAGATCACGGTTAGTTCGCCGTCGATCGCATTGCCGAGAAAAAATTCCTCGATACCGGGATTCGGCGTTTCGACCATCTGGCCCCGGATGGCCCGCATCGTCGGGTCCGGCACGAGTTCACGCGATTCGAGCCCCGCACAGTTCACGACGACGTCGCCGGAGAGACCGGACAACTCGTGCACGCGTCGATGTTCCAACGACACACCCGCCGCGTCGAGTCTCCTGCTCAGATAATCCAGATACCGAGGCATGTCGATGAGCGGAATCGTGTAACGCCAAGCCGTCCGATACTGCGGCGGTGCCTCGCCGGGGAGACATTCCCGATAACCGGGAACGGTCGCCGCCCACCGGGGGGTCGCGTCGACTTCGGGGTCGGCTTCGATTCCGGAAACCATGCGTACGGCGCTCCCGTCGACCTCGGCCACGTCGGTAAAGACCCGCCATGATGCCGCCGCCCACGCGTCAACCCGCTCATCGTCGACCATGTGCGGGCCCCAACTGGCGCCGGCCACAGCCGAGGTCGTGTCACGCGGGTGACGGTGGGCTACAACTCGAACCCGATGACCGGCCTCGGCGGCAAGTAGTGCGGTGGTGAGGCCCGACACGCCGGCTCCGACGACGGTGATGTTCATGACTGGGTCGACTTTCGTTGATCAACGGTCGGATGGCCAGGCTATCGCGCGAACGACTCGGCCACCGCTGTCGCTGGAACCACCGGGGCCGTGCTCATGGATAGGCATGGTCGTTGTTGGAATCGCGTTCCCGGCGCACGGCCTAGACCGCACTTCCACGCGACAGTCGCGTCGGCCGATCCGGGTTCGCTGCGGCGGTGCATTCGAGGAATCCCGGTCCGTGTCCCGTCCCGGTCGTTGAAGTCGACAGAGCGCGGCTTTCGAGGGCAACGTGGGCGATGTAAGAAGGATGCACGCCATCGTCGACGTTGTGCGGCTGCACATACGCGCGATCCTCATCGCCGTCGAACAATACGACGACGTTTCCGGCCTCGTCGAACATCGGGCCGGGTCGCGCACCGTTACCGGCTTACTCGATCCGCGGCTTCATGACAACCTGGGAAGTGTCCGCCACCAGGCAGAGCAGCCACAGGTCCCGAAAAACGTCCTCGTAGGCTCCATCGAGACAGCCGGACCGCATTCGGCCCATGAGCGACATCGGACATATCCGCCGTCGGCCGTCGGTCGCGTCGGCCGATCCGGGTTCGATGGCGGCGGTGCATTAAGGGCTGCATCGGCAACAACCGCCCGCATCTTTACACGGCCTCCAGCTCCACAGAGCTGTGTGATCAGGTGTCAATCACCGGTTACCAAGGCGACGATTGGGCCGCCGTACTTCAAACCGGTTGGCGTGACCGGCCCACGGTTGGGCAAACATGCGCAATCGGTGTGCCGCTTGGTTTCATCGACCGGCCCGTCGACATGAGCCCATCGCCTATCGGTCGTCGAAGCACGAACGAATCGCTGGACGGCCCGGTCCATACGCGGTGATATCGACCGACGTGGACTGGGCTGCGGAAAACATCGCGCACCCCGGCTCGAAAGTGCCTTCCGCGACGCGGTCATGGCGGGAGACTCTGCGACCACGTTGCCGCCGAGTGCACGGTACGGTTCGCTCTCGGTCGACACACGGCGGCCGACGACCACGCCACGTCGAGACTACGCCTACTCGAGCGGCTGTCCGTCCGGTGAGACAGCGGTGGGACTCTGAGCCCGGCCGGACCGCAGCGCGCAGAACGCGCGGTCGTCACGGCTCCAATGCTCGACAATGCGCCAGTTGCTGTCCGATGTGAGGCGGGCCAACGCCTCGGCACCGATTCGGGCCCATGCAAATCGGCCACCGCGCCGTCCAGCCCCGTTGTCGACGTGCACCGTCAGCCGTTCGTCGACGTTGGAGTTGGCCACCTCCGTGATGAGAAGCCCGCCCGGAGCGGTGATGTGGGTGATCCGTCGCAACAACGCCACGGGGTCGCCGCCGATACCGATGTTGCCGTCCATCAGCAACGCCGTGTCCCAAGACCCCTCGCCGGGAAGCCGATCGTATACCGACAGGTGCAACGCCGGAGCACCGTTGTCCCGAGTGCGCTCGACGGCGACGGGGCTGACGTCGATGCCCAGGACACGGTGGCGTCTGCGACGAAGCGCTGCGGCGAAACGGCCGGGGCCGCAACCGATGTCAAGGACCGCACCACGACATCGGTTGACGACCAGACCGTCGATCTCGTCGACGGCCCCGCACCAGCGTTCGACGTCCAGGGGCAACATCCAGCCGTCGTGGCGTCGCAGGTAGAGCGGGCCCCGGCCGGTCCGTAGTGCGTGCGAATAGAGGTCACCGCGCCAATCCAACGGCGGCGCGGCGGTCGACACCTCGGCGATTGTCATCGGGTCACCTCCATGGCCTTGACCTCGCCGGCGAACAGACCGCCGTCGGCCAACCCGGCCACCTTCTCCACATCGGACATCGTGTCGACGTCGGTCAACATCGGCAGGTCACGTACCCGCAGGCCCGCTCCCGTCAATCGTTCTCGCTGGATCCTGCCGGTGTCGTCACGCGACATCGGCACGCCCAGGACCAGGTCAGGCCGTGGCCGCCGGAAACCCAGCGCCCAGAAACCACCGTCCGTCGCCGGACCGAACCAGGCGTCGACACCGTTCCACGCATCCGGTGTCAGGGCGGGTTCCAAAAGCTCTCCGGTCACCTGCGGCGTGTCCATACCGATCAACAGACCGGGCCCGTCGATGATGGCGAACGCGTGCGCGATCCGTTCGTCAAGCCCGTCACCGTGCTGTTTCACCAGGTCGAAACCGGGAGGAAGCCAATCGCCCGGTTCGCCTTCCAAGACCAGGATGCGGCGTTTGGCGGGACAGTCGGCGACCACGGCAAGCGTGTCGGCCAGCGCCGCCTCGGCCAGTCGCGCCGCCTGCACGGGTGACAGGGGCGGAGTAAGCCGCGTCTTCACCCGTCCGGGTTTTGGCGATTTCGCGATCACCAGGAGACAGGTGGCCGAATCGGTTGTCATCCTCTCAGTACCTTTCGCATATCGCGGACGGCATGCCATGTGCCACGCCAGGTGCCGGTTACTTTTGAACGACCGGCTCGGGGCAGGTACGGCACGGTGGTTTCGCGGATCCGCCACCGGTTGTCCGCCGCCTTGACGACCATTTCCAGTGGATAGCCCGAACGACGGTCTGTCATACCCAGACCGATTAGCGCCTCCCGCTTCGCCGCTCTCATCGGACCGAGATCGCGAAGTCGCACACCGGTACGTCGATGCAGCATGCGCGTCACCGCAAGATTTCCCAGTCGGGCGTGCGGTGGCCAGACGCCTCGGGATACGGGTACCCGCGCAGCCAAAACCAGATCGGATTCGTCGCGGACGACCGGAGCGACCACCGCCGACAGGCGCCCCGGATCCATGGAGGCGTCACAGTCGCAGAAACAGACGATGTCGGCTTTGGCCGCTTCGAGCCCTGCGTGGCAGGCCGCGCCGAACCCTCGCCGCCTTTCGGTGACCACGGTCGCCCCCAGCTCGGCGGCGATACGGCCGGAACCGTCGTCCGAACCGTTGTCCACGACTATGGCCCGCCATCGCGCCGGTATACGTTCCAACACCCACGGCAACGCCTCCGCCTCGTTCAGGCAGGGAAGAATGACGTCGACGGTGGGCGGGCTGGCGTCGCTCATCACCTCACCCTACGGAACCAAGCCGGGCAAATCGGTCGAATAGGGCGGCGACTTGCCGACGCCGCAGGCGACGTTGCCGCAGCACAGTGCACGAAACGACGCCGGGCGCGCAGTCTCGATTTACCCGGCACGCAACGGCGCAGCCGCGAACTCCGTCATCCCTTCGGCGAATTCGATCTTCGGGGACCACCCGAGCTCCCGGCCGATCCGGTCGATCGACGCGGTGATGTGCCGCACGTCGCCCAGCCGGTACCGACCGGTCACCACCGGCGGCGGGCCGCCGTACGCCTTCGCCAGAGTGTCGGCCATCTGCCCGATCGTGTGCGGCTGTCCGCTGGCCACGTTGTAGGCCCGCAGGCTTCCCGGATCGCGGTCGTCGAGCGCCTGCGCCGCCACGACGTTGGCGTCGGCGATATCGCGCACGTGCACGAAGTCGCGTCGCTGTCGTCCGTCCTCGAACACTTGCGGCGCCGTCCCCGAGGACAACGCCGACCGGAAAAACGACGCGACTCCCGCATACGGGGTGTCCTTCGGCATCCGGGGGCCGTAAACGTTGTGGTAGCGCAGGGACGTCGCAACACCGCCGACTGCCCGCGCCCACGAGGAGACGAGATGTTCCTGGGCGGCTTTGGTCGCCGCGTAGAGACTCCGCGGGTCGACCGCCGCGTCTTCGTAGACCAAACCGGGCGACAGAGTCCGCGAACAGTGCGGACAGGTGGCCTCGAAACGTCCGGCTTCCAGGTCCGAGTGACAACGCGGGGCAGGCGTGACGCTCCCGTGGTCGGAACAGTCGTACCGCCCTTCGCCGTACACGACCATGGAACCGGCCAACAGCAACCTGGTCACACCCGCCGATGCCATGGCCGCCAGGAGGACCGCCGTTCCCAGGTCGTTGCAGGACACGTATTCGGGGGCGTCGGCGAAGTCACGCCCCATACCGACCACCGCGGCCTGGTGACACACGAGGTCCACACCGGCAAGCGCCTCCTCGACGGCGACCCGGTCCCGCACGTCTCCGGTGACGACGTCGGCGGGCACCTGAGCCGACGCGCCGTGCGCCTTCGGCAGGAACGCGTCGAACACGACGACATCACATCCGGCACCGTGCAAGGCGTCGACTATGTGTGACCCGATGAACCCGGCGCCGCCGGTGACCAAAACCCGCATGGCGTCACCCTAAGCTCTGGAGGCATCACCACCGGTGATGTCTCGGGTGTGGCGGAAGCCCGATCCGGATGCAGCGAACGACGAACGGGAGAACTCCCATGAACCATCAACCGGAGACGACCCTGGGTGTCATCGGAGGCTCGGGCCTGTACAGCCTGTTCACCGACGGCGTGGCGCAGCGCCCGCCGACACCGTACGGCGAAGCCAGCGACGCGGTCTCGGTGGGTGAACTGGCGGACCGTCCGGTGGCGTTCCTTCCGCGCCACGGGACGCGACATGAGCTACCGCCACACCGTGTCAATTACCGTGCGAACCTGTGGACTCTGCACAGCATCGGGGTGCGCCGCATCATCGGTGTCGGCGCGGTCGGCAGCCTGACCGCAGACGCACCGCCGGGGTCCATCGTTGTGCCCGATCAGCTGGTGGACCGCACGACCGGTCGGGAGTCCACCTTTTTCGAAGGCCCTCACGTGGCTCATGCGCCGTTCGCCGATCCGTACTGCGGCCCCGGAAGAAAGGCTGCGGTAGCGGTCAGCACCGCTGTCGGGCACCCCGCCGTCGACGGCGGCACCCAGGTCGTCATCCAGGGCCCCCGTTTCTCCACCCGCGCCGAGTCACTGTGGTACGCGGCCCAGGGATGGAGCCTGGTGGGCATGACGGCGATGCCCGAGGTCGCATTGGCTCGTGAACTGGGAATCTGTTACATCCCGCTGTGTTTGGTCACCGACCTCGACGCCGGGCTTGAGGTGGGTGCCGGCGTAACCCAGGAGGAGGTCATGTCCATGTTCACGGCGAACCTGACGAAGGTACGGCGCATCGTCGCCGAGCTGGCGGCAACACTGTCGGCCGACCCGTGCGAATGCGCGGACCTCGCGCCACAACCGCTGTGATCGGCGACCGTAAAACCCTGATGCCGTCTCGCGACGTCGCTTCGTAGACTGGGGCCGTGACTGATACAGCGAAGAACCAGGTTCGTGCGGAACTACCCCCTCAGTACGCACCCGTAGACGTTGAGTCTCGGCGCTACGAGCAGTGGGTAGCCGACGGCCGCTTCGCTGCTCGCGACGACAGCGACAAGCCCGCCTACACGATCGTCATCCCGCCGCCGAACGTCACCGGCAGCCTCCACTTGGGACACGCGCAGGACCACACGGTCATCGACGCATTGACCCGCCGCGCCCGCATGCGCGGGTTCGAGGCACTGTGGATGCCGGGGATGGACCACGCCGGCATTTCGACGCAGAACGTCGTTGAGCGGCAACTGGCGGGAGAGGGACTGTCCCGGCACGATCTGGGGCGGGAACGATTCATCGAGAAGGTCTGGGAGTGGAAGGCCGAGTACGGCGGCCGCATCGCCGGGCAGATGCGTCGACTCGGTGACGCCGTCGACTGGGACCGCGAACGGTTCACCATGGACGAGGGCCTGTCGCGCGCGGTGCAGACCATCTTCAAGCGACTGTACGACGACGGTTTGATCTACCGCGCCGAGCGCATCATCAACTGGTGCCCTCGCTGTATGACGGCGCTATCCGACATCGAGGTCGAACACACCGACGACGACGGTGAACTCGTCAGCATCCGTTACGGCTCGGGCGACTCGGCGATCGTGGTGGCCACGACGCGTGCGGAGACGATGCTTGGCGACACCGCGGTCGCCGTGCACCCCGACGACGAACGCTATGCGCACCTGATCGGCACCGAGGTCGAGCTCCCGTTGACGGGACGCCGGATCCCCGTGATCGCCGACGAGCACGTCGACCCCGAGTTCGGGACAGGCGCCGTCAAGGTGACGCCCGCTCACGACCCCAACGACTTCGAGATCGGTCGGCGCCACGACCTTCCCGTGCTGGTCGTCATGGACGAGCGCGGAAACATCACCGCGCACGGACCGTTCGAAGGGCTTGATCGTTTTGAGGCCCGCCCCGCGGTCGTGGAGGCGCTGCGTGCCGAGGGACGCATCGTGGACGAGAAACGTCCCTATGTGCATGCGGTGGGACACTGTGACCGCTGCGGCACCACCGTTGAGCCTAGGTTGAGCAAGCAGTGGTTCGTGAAGGTGGAGAGCCTCGCTCAGGCCGCCGGCGACGCCGTGCGCGACGGAAAGGTGCGTATCCACCCGCCCGAACAGGAAAGGCGTTACTTCTCCTGGGTCGACAACATCCACGACTGGTGTATTTCACGTCAACTGTGGTGGGGGCACCGGATACCGATCTTCTACGGCCCCGACGGCGACGTCGTGTGCGTCGGACCGGACGAGACACCGCCGGCCGGATACACGCAGGACTCAGACGTCCTCGACACGTGGTTCTCCTCCGCCCTGTGGCCGTTTTCGACGCTGGGGTGGCCGGACCGGACCGCCGCCCTGAAGAAGTTCTATCCGAACACCGTCCTGTCCACCGGTTACGACATCCTGTTCTTCTGGGTCGTGCGGATGATGATGTTCGGTATCTACGCGATGGACGAACCGCCGTTTGCCGACGTGTTCCTCCACGGGTTGATCCGTGACGATCAGGGCCGCAAAATGTCCAAATCCAAGGGCAACGGGGTCGATCCGTTGGACGTCATGGACGCGTACGGCAGCGACGCCCTGCGGTTTTTCCTGGCGCACAACACGACGCCGGGTGGGGACCTGGTGGTCAACGACGAATGGATCCAGGGCTCACGTAACTTCTGCAACAAGCTGTGGAACGCGAGCCGCTTCGCCCTGATGTCGGGGGCGACGGTCGAGGGGCCACTGCCGACGGAGTTGTCCACCGTTGATCAGTGGATCCTGTCTCGGCTGTCGCGCACAATCGCCGAAGTCGACGAGCACTACGAGCGTTTCGAGTTCGCGAAGATGGCGGATGCGCTCTACCACTTCGCGTGGGACGACGTGTGCGACTGGTACCTGGAACTGACCAAGCCGGTCCTCGCCGCCGGTGGTGCTGAAGCCGATGCGACACGACGCGTCCTCGGGCACGTGCTCGACAACCTTTTGAGGCTGCTGCACCCCGTCGTTCCGTTCATCACCGAGGAACTCTGGCTGGCCTTGACCGGTGGCGAGGAACGCGGCGAGTCGATCATGGTGACGTCGTGGCCGCAGCAGTCCGAAACTCACGAGCAGGCGGAGGAAACGGTCGCCGCGTTGCAGCATCTGGTCACCGAGATCCGGCGGTTCCGCGCCGACCAGGGTCTTCGGCCGGGTCAACGTGTCGCCACGGCGCTCAACGGCCTCGACAAGATGGGTTTGACCGAGCATGAAACCCTGATCCGTTCGTTGGCGCGCTTGGAGCAGCCGGGCGACGATTTCACCGCCACGGCGACCGTGGCCGTCACCGACGATGTGACGGCACAGCTCGACACGCGGGGAACGATCAACGTCGCCGCCGAGCGCGCTCGTTTGGAGAAGGCGTTGGCGGTGGCACGCAAGGAGCTGGACGGCACCTCCAAAAAGCTCTCGAACGATGCTTTCCTCGCCAAGGCTCCTGAGGAGGTCGTGGCGAAGATCCGCGACCGCCGGACGTCGGCCGAGGCCGACCTTGCCCGGGTTACCGCACAGCTGGAAGCTCTTCCGACCGCGTGACGTCGACGGCGGCGGGTCTTCTCCCGCCGCCGTCACCTATGTCACCGTCGAAGTCGCTGCAGGCGACGCAGCCGTACCATTGACCGGTCCCTTTCATGCGCACGACCTGGAGCTTTCGTGACCACGCCCGAAGAATATGCCGAGTACTACGCTGTCGAAGCCGCGCTTCAGGCACGCGGATACACCCGGGTCAACTTCGACATGAATCGGATCAAGCGGCTCCTGGAGCTGCTGGGTGATCCGCATAAGACGTTTCGGGCGGTGCATGTCACCGGCACCAACGGCAAAACCTCGATGGCGCGGTTGACCGAGTCGCTGTTGCGGGCTCACGGTCTACGGACCGGGCGTTTCACGAGCCCACATCTGGACGAGGCGCGGGAACGTGTCAGCGTCGACGGGGAACCGATCAGTCCGGAACGCTTCGTCGCTGCTTTCGGCGAGGTCGCTCCGTTGGCCGCCATGGTCGACGCGGAGTTCGACGAACCGTTGACGTATTTCGAGGTGATGACCGCGCTGGCATTCGCGGCCTTCGCGGATACTCCGGTAGACGTCGCCGTGGTCGAGGTCGGTGTGGGCGGCGAAACCGACGCCACGAACGTTCTATCCGCCGAGGTGGCCATGATCGGGCCCGTCGGGTTGGACCACACGCGGTGGCTGGGCGAGACGATCACCGACATCGCCACCATGAAAGCCGGAATCATTCACAAGGGCGCCAATCTGGTGACCGCGGTCCAGGACCCCGAGGCGATGATTCCGCTTGTGGAGCGCTGTCACGCCGTCGGTGCGTCGCTGGTGGCGCAGGGCCGCAAGTTCGAGGTGCTCGATCGTAATCTCGCGGTGGGCGGCCAGGCGCTGACCATGCAGGGCCCGAGCGGCTCGGTGTACGAGAACGTTTTCGTTCCGCTCCATGGTGCGTTCCAGGCCCAAAACGCGGTCATGGCGTTGGCCGCGACGGAGTTGATCCTCGGTGCGGGGCAGGCACGGACGTTGGATGGGGACGTGGTGGCGGAGGGCTTCGCCGCTGCAACGTCACCGGGCCGACTTGAGCGTATGCGCACGGCTCCCACCGTCCTGATCGACTCCGCTCACAACGAACTGGGTATGAAGGCCACCGTGGCGGCCGTGTCGGAGGAGTTCGCCTTCACCCGGCTGGTCGGGTTGATCGCGATGTCGGGGGACAAGGATGTTCGCGGCATGATCGAGGCGCTGCGGCCGATCTGCGACCATCTCGTGGTTAGTCAGTCCAGTGTTGAACGGGCCATGCCGACGGCGACGTTGACCAGGTTGGCGCACGATGTCTTCGAACCTGAAGAGGTCAGTTCGTTCCCGGACCTCGCCGATGCGATCGAGGCCGCAGTCCTCTTGGCCGAGGAGGGTGAAGCGGCTTACGGAGGTGCCGGTGTACTCATCACCGGATCGGTGTATACCGCGGGCGACGCGCGAAAGATGCTGGCCCGGTAGTCGCGGCGTGGTGGCGTGCGCGAACACGGGTCGCACACGCCGTCGCATCGCACGGCTTCAGCAGAAGCAGACGGACGAACAACCCGTGCTTGCACAGCAGGTGCGGTAACACGGGTAGGCGCAGGCGCAGTTGGGGCACGGTTCGACCCAGCAGTCCGCCGCGATCGCGGTCTGTTCGGGAACGAATCGGTTCAGGATGCGGTCGCCGATCCTGTTGAGGTACTTCACGGGGCTCTCCAAACACGGGCAATTGATGGACGTCTATTTATTGTCGCCCCGGAGACGTGGAACACGCAATCGTTCCGCGCTGCCGAATTTCCACGGATTGTCCACCACAAGCGCTGTCCCACAACGATTGTGTGCTCACCAAGACGCGCGGCCGAACATCGAGTGAGGTCGGTGGCGAGCACGTCCTACCGATCGGCGACAATCGTCGGCATGACCGAGCCGTCCGACGGGCAGACCAGTGAACCCGACCCCTCCGAACGCTCCGGGCTGAAAAACCCGGTTCGAGCGGTGAGGGCAATGGGCGCGTCGGTCGTGGCACTGGAATTCATCGTGCTTCTCCTGGCCTTGCTGCCACTACGCATGCTCGGCGTACAACCGTGGGGGCTCACACTCGGGATCACCCTCGGGTGCGCCGTGGTGTGCCTCATCCTCGCCTCCCGCATGAAACACGAATGGGCCTGGACCGGCATCGGAGTCCTTCAGGTGGTCCTTCTCGTCGCCGGCCTGCTGCACTGGATGCTCGCCGCCGTCGGCATCGTCTTCGGGGTGACGTGGCTTTACGCAATGTCGGTTAAACGCCAGCTGTCGCGCCCACCGGTGCGCGACACCGACGGCTGAAGCACAAGCGGGCACCACGTCGTCTCACGGGCGGCCGACGGCGTCGACACCGCGAGGCCGTCCGGTTTCGCCACGACGACCACGTAAGTTGAGGAACAACGCCGGTCCGGGCATCGGCGGTAGTGGTCGACGACGTTGGCAACGAAGTCCCCGAGGCGTAGCGCCGCATCGCGAACCGTCCGTTCAAATGCTCGTACCCGATCGCCTCCCAAATGAGACAGACAATGTGGATTTACATCCCTCGCCGGGGTCGGTCATGTGGCTCATGCACCGGTTTCTCCCATGGCCACGGGCGGTGGAGGACGGGGTAGGTGTGCCGCAGGCTGCTTGACCGCGATGGCGCGGATGGTCGCCGATTGGTCGGTCTCGCGCGCATGGAACTCGATGCTGTTAATCCTGCGAAAGAACTGTGGTCGCCCGGCCGGTCGACAGATCCCGCCGTTGTCCGTTCGTGAAAATCTCCCGCAGCGAGGCGATGACCTGCACCAAGACCGTTCTGCGACCTCCCTCTTACAGAGGGGCCTGCGGTGCAGGAGATGGCAACACCCGCTCCGCGCATCGTCTGCTTGATCACCGGGAAATCGGACATGCCGCGCGAAACCTCGCCCAATCAGTGATCACAGGGTGACGGTCAGAACATCGTCGGTTTTCCCGTCGACGGGACCGAACCCGACCCGCAGGTATAGGTCACGGGCACGGTTTCCGGCCTCAACGCTCAGAGTGACCGCTTCCAGTTTCCGGTCCCTGGATGCAGCGAGCGCCTTGTCGACGAGCCTCGAGCCGATGCCGTGGCCCCGATAACCGGGTTTGACACATACGCTCAACTCGGGAACATCGGGCTTTACGAATCCGTACCCGGGATCGTGCTCGGGGAGAAACAGCAGCCAAACGACGCCGACCCATCGCCCGTCGACCTCGGCGACGAAACCGAAGTCGCCTCGATCGGGTACCAGCCGCGTATAGTGCTCGAGCTTGGGTCTCCGAGGACATCGGCCGGCGAGAAACGCGGCGTCTCCCAATTCAGGTTAAGCACGGTGGCCTCCTGAAGGATCGCATCGCGGTCCGCACTCAATGGACGGTATCTCGCAGCGTTCACAAACAGTGCCCTTCCGCTTCAAACGTTCACACCGCCGTCGGGCTGAATGTCGCCGTCACAGCATCGCCGCGCCAGAAGGCGTTTTCCGTCGCACTTGCACTCCTTTGAATTCCGGGAGGCCGGTTACCGTTGAGCGCACACGCGCAGAACACCACTTTTGTGCGTATGGACGCGCCAAGCGGAGACACGAATCTGCGACCGGGCAAAAACATACGCAACGACAACCCTTATCGTCCCGTCGGCGGGTCTGTGTTGCCGTCCACGAACACGAACCACAGATCCCGACGCGTCGTCTCAGCCCGGATAACCACCACAGGCTCAGGAACGTCGCGACTCCGATCGCCACCGCCGCCTGCGCGGTCAGCCACCATCGGATGCCGCGACGAGGCAACAGTCCGGCGACCGGTAGCAACCACACGGCGAACGGAAGGTATATCCGCTCGGCTTCGCCCACGGACAGGCCCGACACCAATGCAATGAGCACGACCACACCGATCGATGCCGGAACAACACAGAAGCGGTCACGCCGCAGCCACGCCAACGCCGCACAGGTGGCGGGCCCTATCGCCAACGCCAGGGCCGCCGGGTTGGCGAACCAGAAATACCACGCGGGTCGATCTATCCATCCTTGACCGACCCGCACTTTCTGCGTGGCCAGGTCAAGCCCTTCAAACCAGTTGAATCCGGCGGCATACGCGGCGAGGAACAGTGCCACAACCACGATCCCACCCACGATCAGGGGACGGATACGTCGCTGTACGAGAACCACCGCGACCGCAAGAATGCCGATCAGAGCCAGCCCGTACGACAGAAAAAGGCTCAAACCGAGCACGAGCCCACCGGCTGCGGCGATGGCATCGCTTTCCATCCCTCGGCGGGCCGCGGCGTGCACGAGCAGGCACACCCCGATCGCGGCGAATCCGGCGAAGAACGCGTCGGCGCTGGTGGCGATCCACAACGCGGCCGGAGCGAATACGACGAACGGTGCTGCTCGACGCGCCACCGTCGCCGAGGCGAGGATCCGTGTGGCGGACAGCGTTGCCACACCTGCTGCGGCTCCCATACCGATGCACAGGACCGCGGCCGGCCCTCCACCGCCCCACCCGATACGGTCCATGATGGTGAGTAGCCCCAGGAAGCCCGGCGGGTGACCGGAAACATGAGTGGTCCACCGTGGTGGGTCCATGACGTGGTTGTTGAACTCGGCCAGAAACACCGACAGGTCGGTGACACGAGGCACGTCGTTCAGGTATTCGTAGGGTGTTGTGAGCGGTTCGGTCAGGGCGTTCGGTCCGTCCAACAGCGCCAACAGCACCGGCCAGACGACCCCGACACAGTAGACGACGATCAGCAGCATCCGCCACGGAAGCAGTCGCGCCAGAAGCGGCCCCCACCGGATCCACAGCACCGCGGCCACCAACAGTACCGCGGTCCAGGCGTTGACGCGGACTTCCCAATGCCCGGCAACCGGCCACGCGTCGCCCAGATGCAGGCGGTAACCGGACGCGTCCAGGTGACTTCCCCAGACGGCGCAACCGACGACCAGCGCGACGGCGACCACGACGATCGCAACGCTTATCCGACGTCGAGTCCCGGTGGAGAGCGCCATGGCCACATCGTAAGTACGTGCCGTCGCACTTCGGGAACCGACAGACCGGTTCAGAGGGTTTTAACCGCCGTGTCGGCGACTCGAAGTACGAAGCAAGCCGACAATCAGGGTGTCGGCCTGCTTCGATGGTTCGAGCTCTACGGCGAGATCACGCGGGTCAGGTCCCCGGTATCTCGACGGCGTCACCGAGGATTTCGTCTGCGGCACTGTACGGGTCGATGTCGGCGGTGGCGACCCGTTCGGAGATCTCGTCGGTGACGACGTGGCGTCGCGCCAACGCACCGAGCACAATCGCCGAAATCTCGGCCTTCGCACGTTCACGACGCCGACGATCCAGTTCACCGTGCTCGGCAAGCCAGTCACGGTGTTTGTCCACGGCCTCGATGAGTTCATCGATGCCCTCGCCACGGTGGGCGACGGTTTTGACGATGGGTTGACGCCACTCGTTGGGTTCACGCGTGACGAGAGCCATCATCGAACGGATGTCCCGCAGTGTCGCGTCCGCACCGTCCCGATCGGACTTGTTGATCACGAACACATCGGCGACCTCGAGGATCCCGGCCTTGACGGCCTGAATGCCGTCACCCATGCCGGGAGCCAACAGAACCAACGTGGTGTCCGCCAGCCCCGCAATGTCCACCTCGGCTTGCCCGACGCCGACGGTCTCGATCAGGATCACATCGAAACCGGAGGCTTCCAGGACCCTCAGGACCTGCGGTGTCGCTGCTGCGAGACCACCCAGGTGACCGCGCGAGGACATCGATCGGATGAACACCTCGGGATCGAGGGCGTGCTCCTGCATGCGCACCCGGTCACCGAGAATCGCGCCCCCGGTGAACGGGCTCGACGGGTCGACGGCCAGGACGGCCACCCTAAGGCCCTGCTTGCGGTAGCCGGTTACCAGGGCGGTCGTCGTGGTCGATTTGCCGACGCCGGGCGAGCCGGTCAACCCGATCACCCGCGCGGCACGGTGCACCACGGGAAGGGCGGCAGCGACCTGACGTACCTGCGCCCCACCGTTTTCCACCAATGTGATCAGACGTCCCAAAGCCCGCTGATCGCCCTCTTTGGCGCGGTCGGCGAGTTCGACGACGGCCTCATCGCTTCGAGTCAACGGCCTACACCCTCAGCAGCAGTGCGTCGCCCTGACCGCCGCCACCACACAGGGCGGCGGCGCCCAGGCCCCCACCACGGTGCTTGAGTTCGTGCGCCAAGGTCAGAACAAGACGAGCACCGGACGCTCCGATGGGGTGCCCCAACGCGATCGCGCCGCCGTTGGGGTTGACGATCTCGGGATCGACCCCCAGGTCCTTGGTGGACTGGATACCGACCAAGGCGAACGCCTCGTTGATTTCGATGACCGACAGGTCGGAGACCTCGTCACCGCTCTTGGCCAGTGCGGCCTTGATCGCGTTGCTCGGCTGGGAGTGCAGCGAACTGTCGGGGCCTGCGACCTGACCGTAGGCGACGATCTCGGCGAGGTATTCGAGACCGAGTTCCTCGGCCTTGGCCTTGCTCATGACGACGACGGCAGTCGCACCGTCGGAGATCGGCGACGAGTTGCCGGCCGTGATGGTGCCGTCCTTGGCGAACGCGGGACGTAGTCTGCCCAGCACGTCCGTGTTCGTGTCGGCGCGCACGCCTTCATCGGCTGCCACCGTGATCGGGTCGCCCTTACGCTGCGGGATTTCCAGGGGAGCGATCTCACGATCAAACCGGCCGTCTTTTTGGGCGGCGGCGGCGCGCGCGTGGCTTCGCGCGGCGAACTCGTCCTGCTCGGTGCGGCTGATACCCAACCGGCTGCTGTGGTTCTCGGTCGCCTCGCCCATCGGGATCTCGTCCCACGGGTCGGTCAGGCCATCAAGAGCCATGTGGTCGGATACGGTGACGTCGCCGTACTTGTACCCCTTGCGCTGCCCTGTCAGCAGGTGTGGCGCACCGGTCATGGACTCCATACCACCGGCCACGGCGATGTCGATCTCGCCGGCGCGGATGAGCTGGTCGGCCAAGGCTATCGAGTTGAGGCCCGACAGGCACACCTTGTTGACGTTGATGGCGGGGACACTCATGGGGATACCGGCCCCGACCGCAGCCTGACGTGCCGGGATCTGGCCGGCACCCGCCTGCAGTACCTGGCCCATAATCACGTATTCGACCTGGTCAGGAGAAACACCGGCACGTTCGAGCGCCGCGGAAATCGCGTGCGCACCAAGTTTCGTGGCCGGGAGGTTTCCCAGCGCACCAAGCAACTTTCCGTTCGGGGTTCGGGCTCCGGCCACCAGGACGCTGGTGGTACGGGTGTCGGCTGCCATGTTCGAGACCTCCAGATGAGTTTTCACGCTCGCGCGCCGCCTGCTCGCAACTCGTCGTCGCATGCCGGCTGCACTACCAGGTTCACTTAAGCAAGACTAAGGGGCGTGACTGAAGTATCGCCCGTTGGGCTACTCGCTGTCGACCACGTCGGGATCGCCGTACCGGACCTGGCCGAGGCCGTCCGGTTTTACGAGGAGACCCTGGGCGGGCGCTGCGTACACGTGGAACGAAACGAAGAACAAGGTGTCGAAGAGGCCATGGTCGCCTTTGGCGACGGAGGTACTCGCATCCAGCTGTTGGCACCGCTGTCTGCGGAGTCGACCATCGCGAAGTTCATCGGGCGCAACGGCCCCGGGCTTCAACAGTTGGCCTTCACCGTGGCCGATATCACCATGGCCTGCGAGTCGCTACGCGCCCAAGGCCTGCGGCTGCTCTACGACGCACCGAAACGTGGGACGTCGAACTCCCGCATCAACTTCGTGCACCCGAAGGACGCGGGTGGCGTATTGATCGAGTTGGTCGAACCGGCTTGACGGTGAGACGTGTGGCTTGAGTATCGGCCCTTGGACGACATAAGCCTTCTTCCGGTGCGTCAAACGCCCCGGTGAACATGGAGGTCGCGTCGGCGAAAGACCCGGCATCGGTACGCACGCGACGATCGAAAGAACCCAGACACCGAACGTGCCGGGCAGCCACCCCAGACTGCCCGGCACTCCCCCCGGTTTGGTTCACTCGCCCGCGTCGACTAAGGCTGGTAAACGGTGATCCGTTCTTCGCCTCGGTAACGCTGCGTATCTAGAACTTTACTCTGCGGATTCGTCATGTCAAGCGAATGGCGAGAAATTCGAGAAAAAGTTTTGAAGACCCGCCCGTACGATCAGCCACGGTCCGCCAAAGGTAATCCGGCATCACGTCACCGACCAGCACCGACACCGGCACAGTAGCTCTCGCCGGTACCGGTGGTGAACACCTTCCCCACACCTGCCGGAATAAACGCGCCTTGGCCGGGTCGAAGCGTCAAAGAACGCTCTCCGTCGTCGATCCGGAGGTCCCCCGACCAACAGAGGATGATCATGGCGCCCTCGGAATGCAGCTCCTGCTCCGTCACCTCATCGTCGAGCCGAAGGCGCCACAAGGCGAACTCCGGCACCGGAACCGACCATTGACGGAGACCCGGCGTGGGTTCGACGGCGGGGAAACGCGGCTCCGCCATCACCTCGAAACGCAGGACACGCAGCAGCTCCGGCACGTCCACGTGCTTGTCGGTCAACCCTCCGCGCAACACGTTGTCACTGGCGGCCATGACCTCGATGCCGACGCCACCCAGGTACGCGTGGAGATTGCCGGCCGGCATGTAGATGGCGTCGCCCGGCTCGAGGAAGAGATGATTGAGTAGCAACGCGACCAGGGCACCCGAGTCGTGCGGGTACCGAGTGCCCAGGCGGACCACCATCGCGTAGTCGGCCGCGTCGGGCCCCGCCTCGGCGAGGTCGGTCGCGGACGCCACCGCCGCAGCGACCAGCCGGGTGCGGTGATCAACCGGCAGTGTCAACAGCGTGGTCATCGCCTCGCGCAACGCCTGCGCCTCGTCATCCTGCCTGAGAACGGCGACCAGGCAGGACAGCTCGTCAACCTTGAGACGTTCGATCGCGTCGGCGGCTTCGGACGGGGGTCGGAATCCACACAGGGCTTCGAACCGGGTAACCGCACACAGCAGTTCGGGCTTGTGGTGGACGTCGACATACGACCGTTGCGGCGCGTCGAGAGGGACCCCTTCACGCGTCTGACGTGCGAAGCCGTCGGCGGCCTGCTCGCTGTCCGGGTGGGCCTGGAGTGACAGCGGCTCCTGAGCAGCCAACACCTTCAGCAAGAACGGCAGCCGCTGCCCGTACCGTTCCAGGGAGTCGGTGCCCAACGTCATCACCGGGTCGGCCGAGATCAGGTCGGCCAGCGACCTTCCGTCCTCAAGCATCGCGGGGTCGCGAGGGTGATCACCAAGCCACAACTCCGCTTCGGGCCGCTGCGTCGGCTCCGGTCGACCCTGCAAAGCAGCGATCGCACTGTGCGACCCCCATGCATACGGACGGATGGCTCCGTGAAGGAGTTCCACGCTGACCAGTCTCCCTTGAATCGAAAGGTCACATCTTGAAATGGCCGCAGCCAGGCCTACCAGGCCCATGAATCTACCGGTCGACCAAAAATCTTAAATCGGGCAGAATGGTATATAACCGGCTTTTCATCAACCGTCAGAGGTCGGTGGAGGGAACCGAAACCCGAAAATGGGTGATCACCCTCAAGGGGCACCCCGGGTATTACACGGCACCCGGGGCTAAGCCTCGGGTGCCGTGTCGTTCGACATGTCAGGACGGAGTGGTCAAATCCAGATATTGCTTCATCTCGGCCACGGCGGGCACCGACATCGGGTCAAGGCCATGCGCCAACGCCAGATACACGGATGCGAAGTCCGGCACCGCAATCAACGAGGCGAGTCTCTCCAACGCACAACCGCCTTCAGCCGAAACGATGTCCAGGCGGATTCCACGACGCTCCGCAAGCTCGGCGACCGCGTCGGCCCGACGCGTGTCCGGTGGAGGAGCGGTGTCGTCCCCGTCGAGGCCGTCGTCACGAAGCAGGATGATGCGAAGTCGAGTCCCAGAACCGCCGCCCTCGTCCGGGTCGGCGAAGATGTCGCGGCGACTCTCGGCCAGTGAACCGAACGCACCGTCCAGAAGTCCGACGCGACCACGGCCCACCTCCCCAAGCTCACCGGCCAAGACGGGGTAACGCGCATTTGCCGCGAGAGTGTCACCGAACCGGCGGGCGGCGATGCCAGCCAGCGCCGTGCCACCCCACACGACCGGGACCGACCCCGCGATGTCCAATGCCATCGATTTGGCGGGGTTGACGAATGCATCGTTGCCGGGCTTACAACGTTCCGCGTCGGCGTCCAGACGAGCCGCCGTCTCGGCGATGTCGGCTTCGGCGATGCGCACCATTCCACATGCGCGACCGGCCAGCAGAACCGGAACCGTCAACGCCCACAGGCTCATCCGGGCGGGTGCACGCCTCGGCACGCCGATGTACGGCGCACGGGCGCTTCGGGCGACCGACTCCAACGGCGAATCGGGTGCGCCGACCGCGACCAGCCGCGCACCACGCCGCGCTGCGGCTTCGGCAGCCGCCAGCGCCTCAGGGCTACGTCCCGACGCGGACACGGCGATCACGACATCGGCGGCGCCGACCCACCCGGGCACACCGGCGTTGCGGTGAGCGACCACCGGGACCGGACAGTTGGGGCCCGCGACGGTGGCGAGGATGTCACCGGTACGGGCAGCGGTGCCGACACCCGCCACCACCACGGCGCGTGGCCGGCCTCCGTCGGCGAGAGAGGCGAGATCGGCCTCGGCGGCCAACGCTCCCGCCTCCCGAAGCTGAGGTCCCGCCGCTGCCGTCGCCAGGAGAGCTCCCCCCGGGTCGGCCGCGATCACCTTCTCCTCGGTGTCGATACGTTCGGGGTCTACGAGGCGGTCACCGGCCGCCTCCGAACGGTCTGCTCCGTTCATCGGTCACCCTCACCGGCCATACGGGCCTCGTCAAGCAGCAAAACAGGTATCCCGTTGTCGATCCTGAACACACGGCGACACTCCTGGCAGGTCAGTGTCTGTGCCCGTGCGTCGTACTCCAACGGAGCATGATGCGTGTCAGGGCAGGCCAATACTTCCAGGAGCGTGGCGTCCAATGGCATGTGGTCTTGCCTCTCGTCTACTCGTCAACGACGGATACGGTCGAGTACCTCATCACGCAGCTGTGACATGCGTTCGGCGGTGGCGGCTTCGGCATTGAGTCGCAGCAGCGGCTCGGTGTTGGACGGACGAAGGTTGAACCACGCCCCGTCCTCAAAGGTGACGGTCAGCCCGTCCATGCGGTCGGTTTGGACGCCGTCGCCGCGATAATGCTCTTCAACGGCGTCGACGACGGCGGCCTGATCGGTCACGGTGGAGTTGATCTCGCCAGAGGAGTGGTACCGGTTGTACCCGGTGACCAGCTCCGACAGCGGCTTGTCGACCGCTCCGAGCGCGGCCAACACGTACATGGCGGCCAACATCCCGGTGTCCGCGAACCAGAAGTCGCGGAAGTAGTAATGGGCGGAGTGCTCACCGCCGAACACCGCTCCGGTCGCGGCCATCTCCGCCTTGATGTAGGAATGTCCCACTCGGGAGCGGACCGGTTTACCACCGGCTTCGGCCACGATTTCGGGTACGGCTTTCGAGGTGATCAGGTTGTGGATGACCGTCGCGCCGGGATGCTTGGCAAGTTCGGCTTCGGCAACCAACGCGGTGACTGCGCTGGGCGAGACGGGCTCGCCTCGCTCGTCGACGACGAAGCACCTGTCGGCGTCACCGTCGAAGGCCAACCCCAGGTCGGCACCGGTTTCACGGACTTTGGCCTGTAGGTCGACGATGTTGGACGGTTCCAACGGATTGGCCTCGTGGTTCGGGAAGGTCCCGTCGAGTTCGAAGTACATCGGGATGACCCGGGCGGGGGTGCGCTTGTCCAAAACGGCGGGGACGGTGTGCCCGGCCATGCCGTTGCCGGCGTCGACGACCACGGTCAACGGACGGATCCGCGAAAGATCTACCAACGAATGCAGGTGGTCGGCGTACTCGGTGAGGTAATCGCCAACCGTGATGGAGCCGGGTTCATCGGCCAACGGCGCGAGTTCACCGTCCAAAATCGCCTGCGCCCGGTCACGAATGCGATCCAACCCGGAATCGATACTGACCGGCTTCGCGCCGGGCAGACACAGCTTGATCCCGTTGTACCGAGCCGGGTTGTGGCTTGCGGTGAACATGGCGCCCGCCACGTCGTGTCTGCCACTGACGAAGTACACCTGGTCGGTCGAACACAGGCCCGCATCGATGACCTCCGCTCCCGCGTCGCCCGCGGCCTGCGCAAACGCTGCCGCCAGTGATACTCCCGATTCCCGCATGTCGCGGCCGACCACGATGCGACGTTGACCGGTCTCGAGCACGAAAGCCCGCCCCAGTGCAGCGGCAACGGCCTCGTCCCACTGGTCGGGCACCACCCCGCGAATGTCGTACGCCTTGACGATGTCCTTCATTGGCACCACCGAAATTACGCCCCTCTCGCCGGGTCGAAGGTTGTCGCGTCCACGTTCACAATCGCCGCGGGTGAGCCTACCTCTACAGAACTCACCCGTGGCGACCGTGCGGCCGACAACCCAGGCCGATTCGACTCACGGATCACCCTCGGGCTCGGGCAGCCGCCGACCGGGATGCTGGCTCCCGACCACACGTAGATGCGGCCGCCCCGATGTCCCCCGGTCACCGGGCGCTCCGGGCCGTCGAGGAGGAGACACCTGCTCGGAAGCCTGCTCCGGTTTAGACCGGGCCGCCTCCCGTACGGCGTCGGCCAAGGCGACAAGATCGTCGCCCGACGGCATCGGTGTCGAATAGTCGTCGACATGGCGCACCAGCTGCCAACCGCGCGGTGCGGTCAGCTTCCGAGCATGTTCCTCACACAGGTCGTAGGTGTGCGGCTCCTGCGTGGTCGCCAACGGACCGACCACAGCGGTCGAATCGATGTAGACATACGTCAACGTGGCCACCGCGCTCTGTCGGCAGCCGTTCCGGGAACAGCGTCGATGCGATCTCACGGCCGGAACGCTATCGCTGTCGCGCCGTCGGCGGTACCCGATATGTGTCCGACACGCCGAGGGCGGCAGCCGCGCCGCGCCCGGAAGCCGTTTGGTTCGATCATGTTGACCAACCTCCCAAGGTCATGACACTCCAGGCGGCCGGTTGTGGATAGTCACCGGCCACTCCCCTACGCTAGTCCGCGTGCGACACAGGGATCGCCGCGGACGCGGCTTGCGTGGTCGACTGGTGCCGGCCGCCGTGCCCATGTCACGGACACCCGCCCAGTCTTTTGACGAACTGGTACTGGAATCGGTAGAGGCGATCGAGCGTTTCATCGACGACAACGACCAGTTGCCGGCGTCTCGACTCCGCAACGTCGAGTTCGCGGTCGAAGACGTTCCCGGCCAGTTCAGCGCCTACGACACCGACGTCCTGGAGGACCGTGAGGTGCCGTTGGCCCGCCTGTTGCCGGCCCAACCGGGTACCGCCGGTCCACAGCCACGCATCGTCGTTTTCCGTCGGCCCCTGGAATTGCGAGCCAGTGGAAATGAGGAGCTGGCGGCTTTGGTCCGCAGTGTCATCGTGGAGCAGGTCGCCAACCTTCTCGACGTCGATCCCGCAGAGATCGACCCGGACGGTTGACGACCCGCGCACGGTGAGAACAATCTTCGGAAGACGCCGTCGTCAAACCCCTTGTTCCGTTGCGTGATGGTTCGGGTGGTACGACGTTGTTCGAAAGCCCGCACACAACTCCTGGCATGCACGACCTTCGGGCACCTTTTCGATGCATCGATTCACGCACCCGCTCACAACGGACGGATTTCGCAGACGGCCTCTTAGGCGGCTATGTGGACATGACTTGCGTTCGCCACGTCGGTGTTGTCGTCGATGTCGGACCGTCCGACGGCGTCGGCGGTTTCGGTGGGATTCTCCTGCGCCGCAACTCTGGTGGGCATCGGGATGACGACACCGGCAGCGGCCTGACGGGCCGCCTCACGGGCTTCGCGTTTGACTTTTCTACGTTCGCGTTCCGACAGTCCACCCCAGATGCCGAATCGCTCGTCGTGTGCCAGAGCAAACTCCAGACACTCCGGTTTGACCTCACACCGGGTGCAGATGCGTTTTGCCTCCCTGGTTGAGCCTCCCTTTTCCGGGAAGAACGCCTCCGGGTCAGTTTGCGCGCACAGCGCGCGCTCCTGCCACTCGGGGACGTGTCCCAAGAGATCGGCCAGAAAGTCTTGGCCGTCCATGTACGTCCGCCTCCTCTTTCACGCGTCGACTCGTCGTCGACACGAAGCCCCCACTGTCTTCGGCTCGGCGCCCCTTCGTCCGCTGTCCGCGGTATCCGAGCCGTGTAGGCAAGGTGGCCGGAAGTGACCGTTTCGTCACCCCCGAAAACCTCACAGGTGAATTACACGTGTGTAATACCCGTTCTGTCATGCCAAACCTGGTATTGGGCACAACATTTTTTCTGCCATCCGCTATCTGAAGTGATACCGGTCAATGACGGACAGTAGTGCACGAGCGTAATCGGGTCGCAGCCGCCCTATCTCGTCGATCTGCACGTACCACCGCAATCATCGCCAAGGCGGCCAACGCCAAAAAGGAAATGTCGAGGACGAACCGCTCCACCGCGAATCGGGGGTCGATGAACACGCCGACGCCCATGTTCTGCTGTTGTTCGGCGACATCCAGTCCGAACCCGAACGCCATTCCCGTGATCATCAACCCCGTGCCGATGAGAACGACGTAGGCCACGGCCGCCAAAAGGCGAAAAGGGCGACGCGGCGCCAACCAGGCCGCAGCCAACGGCAACCCCAACGGAATCACCCCGTACAGGGTGTCGTGCGCACGATCGGTGAAACCGAATCCGGCCGCACGGGACCCCAACGAGTCGCGTGGATCGGCGGCGCCGCCGAAAAACAACTGCGACAAGGCGACCAGTGTGAACACTCCGGCCACCACCAGCAACAAGGCTGCGCCCATGTTGCGGAAACGGTCGGAACCGAACAACGGACGAGACACGTGGCCCCTTTCTGTCGTTGCCGTGACGCCATGAGCGAGGATGGAGCAATGCGTATCGCGGTACTGGTCGGGGGAATCGGTGGAGCACGTTTCCTGATGGGCGTACGACGATTGCCCGCAGAGGTTACCGCGATAGTCAACACCGCAGACGACTTGACACTGCACGGGCTGCGAGTCTGTCCCGACCTGGACAGCGTCATGTACACGTTGGGCGACGGGGCCGACCCGGAGCGGGGCTGGGGTCGCGCGGGCGAATCATTCACCGTCGGCTCCGAACTCGCCGAGTACAACGCCGAGGCACCGTGGTTTTCGCTGGGTGACAAGGACCTGGCGACGCATCTGGTGCGGACCCGCATGCTCGACGCCGGATATGGGCTGACTGCGGTGACGGCCGCCCTGTGCGAACGTTGGAAGCCGGGAGTCGAACTGTTGCCCATGTCCGACGACCGCGTGGAGACGCACGTCGTCGTGTCCGACGAGGACGGCCGACGGGCCATCCACTTTCAGGAGTGGTGGGTCCGACACCGCGGAAAAATCGAGACCGACCGTTTCGTATTCACCGGTGCCGCACAGGCCAAACCCGCTCCCGGTGTCATCGAGGCATTGCGCGACGCCGACGCGGTCCTGATCGCTCCGAGCAACCCGGTCGTGTCGATTGCGCCGATCCTCGGTGTGCCGGGGATTCGCGAGGTATTGCGTTCCACATCGGCGCCGGTCGTGGGCGTGTCACCGATCATCGCCGGCGCACCCGTACGGGGCATGGCCGATCGATGCCTCGAGGTACTGGGAGAACCCGTGACGGCACAGGCGGTGGGTGCGATGTTCGGCCCACGCCACGACGGGGAGGGTGTCTTGGACGCCTGGTTGGTCGACGAAACCGACCGGAACACCACGATCGACGGCCTGACCGTCGGCTCGGCGCCACTGTGGATGTCATCGCCGGAGGCGACCGAGGCCATGGCCAGGGCCGCCCTCGAGTTGGTCGAGGTGACGGCGTGACCGTCGAGATCATTCCGGTCACGGGGATCGGAGAGGTCGAACCCGGCGACGTTCTCGCCGACATCGTCGCCGAAGCCGCGCCATGGCTGGCCGACGGCGACGTCCTGGCGGTTACCAGCAAAATCGTCAGTAAGGCCGAAGGCAGATACTTCGACGGCGACAAGGACAAGGCCGTCGACTCCGAAACCACGGCCGTCGTGGCGTCTCGCGGCGGCACTCGCATCGTAAGAAACCGGCACGGCCTGGTACTGGCGGCAGCGGGTGTGGACGCTTCCAACGTCGAGCCGGGACGACTCATCCTGCTACCACTCGATCCCGACGCCTCCGCCCGCGAACTGCGTGCGGGGTTGAAGGAGCGCCTGGAGGTCGACGTTGCCGTCGTCGTCACCGACACCCTGGGCAGGGCGTGGCGCGTCGGCCAGGTCGACACCGCCATCGGAGTCGCCGGGATGGCCCCGACCCTGGACCTGCGTGGCGCCGTCGACTCTTACGGCAACGACCTGTCGGTGACGATGACAGCCGTAGCCGACGAGGTCGCAGCAGCAGCCGACCTGGTCAAAGGGAAGACCACGGGAATTCCGGTCGCCGTGCTCCGGGGACTGTCGACCGTGGACGGGCGGGACGGGCCCGGGGCGGCCGCTCTCGTCCGTGCTCCCGAGCAGGACATGTTCGGGATGGGAACCGCCGAGGCTCGGGCTCAAGGGCGCCGCGAGGCGATGACGGGCCGTCGCACGGTTCGCGAGTTCACGTCCGCTCCCGTCGATCGCACCGCCATCGAACGCGCCGTGGCGGCGGCGATCACGGCACCGGCCCCGCACCATTCGACACCGTGGCGGTTCGTTCACGTCACAGCGCGACGGACTTCACTGTTGTCACGTATGCGTGAAGCCTGGATCGCCGACCTCACCGCCGACGGACTGTCCCAGCCGGCCGTGGATCGGCGGATCAGCCGTGGCGATGTTCTATGGCATGCGACGGAAATCGTCGTCCCCGTCCTGGTGACCGACGCCGAACACTCCTATCCCGACTCACGACGTCGCGGTGCCGAACGGACGATGTTCACCGTCGCCATGGGGGCCGGCGTTCAAAACCTGCTGGTGGCTCTGTCCACGGAGGGGCTCGGCGCCTGCTGGGTCTCATCAACGATGTTCTGTCCCGATGTTGTCCGGGACGTGCTCGACCTGTCGTCGGACTGGCACCCGATGGGCGCGGTGGCGATCGGACATCCCGCCGTTCAACCGCCACCGCGATCCGAACCCGACATCACGGGTTTCCTGCTCAGTCGCTGATCAACTCATCAGCTCCGCCGCGGCCACGATCAGGTCGGCCAACTCCGCGACGTCGGCGTCCTCGGTCGCGGTGGCCAGTTCAGCCGCGTGCTCGGCCAATGCCGTGACATCGATCGCCTGTGCATAATCGCCACCCCGCAACAGCTCGGCGAAGGCACCGGCCACCAGGTCGACGGCCAGGCGCGGCGACGCATCCGCCAAGTCCACGTCGACCGCTGCGATACCCGCGTCACCATCGCGTGTATCCGGTTCGTCGGTATCGGGGTCCAGCCACCGAACCGTCGCGTTTGCGAAGCCGTCGGCCGCCTGCTCGGTCAACGTGACCGCGTACAACGCGGTCACGTGGTGGCCCGGCCCGACCTCTCCACCGTCGACGGCGTCGTTGGTGAAGTCCTCGTCGGCGACATCCCGGTTCTCGAAGCCGATCAGTCGGTACTTCTCCACCATGTCGGTGTCGAACGCCACCTGTACCTTGGCGTCCTTGGCCCGCACGGCCAGCGTCGCCGCCAACTGTTGCTCGAACAGTTTCTTCGCCTGAGTGGCGGTGGAGAAGTAGACGGCGAACCCGTCACCGTTGTCGGCCAGTTGCTCCATCAGTTGGTCGCCGTATCCCGTTCCGACGCCCACGCACAGCAACGTGATGCCTGCGGCGGCCTGGTCACGGGCCGTCGCCAGGATGTCCTCGTGCTCGGTGGAACCGACGTTGGGCAACCCGTCGGACAACAGGATCACCCGGTTCACCGCGTCGGCTCGATACCCGTCGGAGGCGGTCTGATAGGCCAGCCTCAGCCCGTCCTCGACATTGGTGGATCCGGCCGTGGCAAGCTCGTCGATCGCGGTGTGCAAGGCCGCCTTGTCCGACACCGGAGTCATAGGCTGAAGCACCTCGGCCTCATCCGAGTAGGTCACGAGCGCAACCGCGTCACCGGGGCGCAGCTGGTCGACCAACAGGTGCAGCGACTCCTGCACCACCGGCAGTCGGGCCGGGTCGTTCATGGAGCCGGATGTATCGATCACAAAAGTCAGGTGGGCGTCGGTCCGCTCGTCGGCCGGTTCGGTCTTCGTCTGAAGACCGACACGCATGATGTGGCTAGGTTCGTCGTCGGTGACGTACCAGTCGGGCGTGCGGGCACCGTCGATAGTCACCGTGAACCCGTGGTCGTCCGGCTCCTCGTAGTCCTGAGCGAACGCGTTGACGAACTCCTCGGGCCTCACGGTGTCCTGTTGCGGCAACCGACCGTTGAGGATGCTGTCACGGGCATACTCATACGACGCCGTGTCGATGTCCACCGCGAAGGTGGAGAGGTTGTCCTCCTCCGTCGGCACCGCGTCGTTGAAGACCACCGCCCCATCGGAGGTGACGGCCCCCTGGTCCTCGGTACCGCTACAACCGGCGGCCACCAGCCCCGTCGCGGCCACCGCGATCACCGTCTTCGAAAATCTCATCGTCGCGCCCCTTCGTTTGTCGCGAGAGTCGACAATGAGAGGTGTCACGGGTGGCCGGGGGTTCCACTCGATGCCGTTTCGTCGTCAAGTTGCTACCGGGCGACACCGAGTCGTTATCGTGAGACGGTTACGTGAGGTCGCTTCGGCCGCTCGTCTTCAGTTCGTCGACGAGTTTTTTGACGTCCTGCGCGCGATCACGAGGGCACACCAACAGAGCGTCGGGAGTGTCCACGACCACCAGATCGTCGACGCCGAGCACCCCGACGGTGCGTCGCGAAGCGGGAACGACGACGTTTCGGCGCGCGTCGAGGGCCACCACGGCCGGTTCGATGCCGGCGGTGTCGATCACGACGTTGCCGATGTCGTCGGACGGGGGCAGGACGCTGCCAAGCGTGTCGAAGTCACCGACGTCGTTCCACCCGAAGTCGCCGGGGACCACTCCGACCTTGCCGGCCGACGCTGCGCCCTCCATGACCGCGTAGTCGATCGAGATGCGTTCCAGGGTCGGCCATATCCGTCCGAGTCGTTCCTCACGGTCGGGTGAGTCCCAGTGGGCGGCCAACTCCCGCACGGCGGTGTGCATTGCCGGGCGTTGCCTGGCCAACTCGGCGAGGAACGCATCGACCCGCCAGACGAACATGCCCGCGTTCCACAGATAGTCGCCGCTGGAAACATATTCGACGGCGGCGACGTGGTCGGGCTTCTCCTTGAACTCCGCCAGGAGGTGTCCCACGGGCAAAGCACGGCCCCGCCGCAAATATCCGTACCCGGTCTCTGGGCCGGTGGGGGTGATACCGATCGTCATGAGCAGCCCGTCGGCTGCCGCCTCCATCGCACGCTGAACGGTGGCGGTGAAGACCTGCCGGTCGGCGATCAGGTGGTCGGCGGCGAAGGCACCGACCACGGCGTCCGGGTCGCGTTCGGCGATCACGGCGTTGGCCAGCGCAATCGCTGGAGCCGAGTCCATCGGAGACGGTTCGACGAGAATGTTCGGCTCGGGAAGTTTCGGTAGCTGACGCGCAACCGCCGCCGCGTGACCGGTACCGGTCACGACATATTGATGATCCGGATCCGACAAGTCGGCCAACCGGTTCACGGTCGCCTGCAACAGTGAATGCTCGCTCCCGGTCAAGGGAAGCAGGAACTTGGGATTCTGGGAGCGCGAGAGCGGCCACAACCTTGTTCCACTGCCCCCGGCAGGGATCACCGTATACAACATGCCGTCAGTATGACGTCCCGTCGTCATCGGTTTGGTGGGGCTTACCGGCAGCTCGACGCCAAGTCGCCAGGTGAGCGGCGGCCGAACGCTCCCAGGTGAACTCACGTGCGCGTTCAACGCCGAGAACGGACAGTTTCGCGCGCTGCTGCTCATCATCGAGCAGCGCGCTCAAATCCCTGGCGATGTCCTCGGGTTCCTCGGTGGTGTAGGCCACCGCGTCTCCACCGACCTCCGGCAGTGACAACCGTGGGGTCGTCAGCACGGGGGCCCCGCAGGCCATGGCTTCCACGATCGGCAGACCGAAGCCCTCACCGTGCGACGGGTACGCCGCAGCGACCGCGCCGCCCAGGTACCCCGGGAGGTCGGTGAAACGCAGGTAACCCGGTCGCACGACCTTCAAGTGGGACGGAATCTGCGACACCGCGTCGTCGATGGCGTCGTCGTGGCCGGAGCCCCCCGCCAGAACCAACGCCGGCGGGTTCGGACGCTCCGCCACCGCTGCCGCCCAACCGCGAACCAGATTGGGCACGTTCTTGCGCGGCTCCATCACTCCGAGGAACGCCACGTACGGTGTGTCCGCCAGCCCGAGGCGCGCAGCGACGCGGGCCTTCTCCGCATCATCGGGAATGTAGAACGACCGTGGGTCGACACCGTGATAGGCGACGGCGGTTTTATCGGCGTCGGCGTCCAACAGACGGATCAATTCGTCGCGGGTCGCCTTGCTCGGCACGATGATTTGTGCCGCCCTCCGCAGCGAGGTTTTGATCGCCGAACGCATGAACGCGCCGCGGTGACGGTCGTAGTGTTCACGTTCGGTGAAAAACGTGGCGTCGTGAATGGTCACCGTGATCGGACAGCTCGACCGCAGTGGAGAACTGTAGAACGGCGAGTGCAAAACATCGACCCCCAGCTGCTGCGCCAACAGCGGCAGGCCCGTCTGTTCCCACGCCAGCCGCGCCGGCCGATGCGCCACCGCAGCGGGCGCGGCCACCACCTCCGCGCCCGGGGCCAAAGCCACATACCGGTCGGCGTCGGTGCGCTGACACACCACGAACACGTCGACCGGTTCATCGGAGGCGACCAACGCCGCCAACAGACCGTCCACATAGCGGCCTACTCCACCGCGGTCGGCAGGCACGCTCGTGGCGTCGACAAGTACACGTACACCGGACACAGTTGATCCACTCCTGTCGATGACAACGTTCTTTGTCGCGTGTCGTCGCTCGGTGTCCTCAACGGGAACGATCACCGTGGCCGACACGACCCGCCCGTCGCGCCCGGCCCGACTCGGTGGCCTGACACGCATCGTCGGTCCCACGGTTGAGCCTACGCCGCCGCCGGAGACCGGTGAAAAGCGATGTCCGCCCACACTTCACACACACGTCACACCACCGTGCGCACGGTGACGCATGCCGAGAGCAAGCGGAAAACGACATCGGCACCGAGCGAGGCCACATGACGCTCACCCGGTGCCGACCATTCGCCGAAGGCGTCCGAGGACGACTTCTCAGCGATAGCCGCCGTAGTGCTGATCCGAGTAGCGTTGCTGGGCTCCGGCAGCACGGCCGGCGTCGTAGTCGTACTCGTCCTGGCCATAACCGTCCGCAGCGTAGGGGGAGCGCTGCTGCGGCACCGGAGCCTGATACGGCTGATCGGGGGTGTCGAACGGGTTGGGGGGCCGTTCGTCGTAACCGTCACCCACCGTCGGTTGATCCAGTTGCCGGGTCGAACCCGAGTCCCCCAGAGGGGCGGCCGACTCTGTGGCCTCCCCTGTGGTCGGTGTGGTCCCCGCGAGACTGGCGGTATCCAAGTCGACGCGTTCGGCCTCTTCTTCGGCCTTACGTCCCCGCCATCTGGAGGGGAACAACGCCGTAGACAACAGGACCGCTCCGATGACCACGATCATTCCGGTGTCACCGGCGACCATGAGCGAGTCCCGTGGCAGCAGGTTGCTCACCAGAGCCTCGGGAAGGTGCAACGCCGCCATGTCTCCGCGAAACAGCGCGAATCCGACCACGTAGGTCAGACCGGCGACGACGGGACCGGCCGGTGACAGCCGTGACGCCGCCAACAAACCCAGCAACACCCCCGCCGCCGCGAACATGGCTACGGCGATGATGCGCCCCGGGGCCTCGCCACCCGACTCGAAAGCGCCGGGGTTGAGGCCGATTTGGGCGGCGCCTATGAGCAGCCACGCAAGCGGAGCGATGAGAATGCCTGCGAACAGGCTTGCGATGTGCCGCATGAGGGGTCTCCTAAAAACGGTGCGGTGTCGCTTTGGCGGCCATCCTTCCGCATTTGGGCCTCCCGTGGTGAGGCAGTATGGGGCGACGTCCAATCCGTCGCCAGGAGAGGTAACCGATGTCTCCCGATTTGTTGTGGAATCCACCCGAAGATGCAGCGACCGCCACCCGGATGGGACGGTATCTGACGTGGTTGGACAAACCCGAACTGTCGAACTACGACGACCTGTGGTCGTGGTCGGTCGACAATCCCGGGGACTTCTGGGCGTCGATCTGGCGCCATTTCGAGGTGAGCCGGGCCCAGGTCACGGGAGCCGAGGCGCTGCCGGATGAGCGGATGCCGGGAGCCGTCTGGTTCGACGGACACGAGCTCAACTACGCCGAGCTCATGCTGCGTGCTCCCGGTCGCGCCGACGACGACGTCATCGTGGTGGCCCGTAGCGATTCACGTCCGGACGTGGAATTGACCGTCGCCGACCTGCGCGCCCAGGTGGGCGCGTGCCGGGCGGGGCTCGAACGTCTCGGAGTCTCGTCGGGTGATCGGGTCGCCGCGTACCTGCCGAACATTCCCGAGGCCGTGGTCGTCCTTTTGGCGTGCGCGAGCCTGGGGGCGATTTTTTCCAGTTGTGCTCCCGAGTTCGGAATCCGCAGTGTGTGCGACCGGTGGAGGCAGATCGAACCGACGGTTCTGGTCACGGTCGACGGTTACCGCTACGGTGACAAGCACATCGATCGACGCGACGAGGTCGCCACGATCCGCGCCGAGTTGCCGAGCGTTTCGCACGTGGTGGCTCTCGACTACACCGGAGGTACCGTCCCCGACGCGATCGGCTGGGACGAGCTGTTGTCGCAGCCGGCCGAGCCCCGCTTCAACCCGGTGCCGTTCGAGCATCCGCTGTATGTGCTCTATTCATCGGGCACCACGGGCCTGCCCAAACCGATCGTTCACGGCCACGGTGGCATCGCCTTGGAGCACTTGAAGATGCTGGGGCTTCATCACGATCTCGGGCCGGCCGACCGGTTCTACTGGTTCTGCACCACCGGCTGGATGATGTGGAACTACCTGGTGTCCGCACCGCTGGTGGGAGCGACCATGGTGTTGTTCGACGGCAATCCGACCGACCCGGATCTCAGCGCCCAGTGGCGCATGATCGAAGAGTGCGGGATCACGAACTTCGGTACCTCGGCGCCATACCTGTTGGCATGTCGAAAACGTGGCATCAAACCCTCCGAAGTGGCTGATCTCTCGGGGCTTCGCGGCATCGGCTCCACCGGTTCACCGCTTCCCCCGGAAGGCTTCGACTACGTCTACAGTGACATTTCGGATTCGGTGATGTTGACGTCGCTGTCCGGCGGCACCGATGTGTGCACCGGTTTTGTGGGGGGCGCTCCGTTGGTACCGGTCTACCGTGGTGAGATCGCCTGCCGATGTCTTGGTGCGAGGGTCGAAGCCTTTGATCCACAAGGCAACCCACTCATCGGGGAACAGGGCGAGCTCGTGATCACCGCTCCGATGCCGTCGATGCCGGTCGGTTTCTGGGGCGACGACGACGGCAGTCGCTACCGAGAGGCCTACTTCGACACCTTTGACGGGGTCTGGCGTCACGGCGACTGGATCACCGTCACCGAACGAGGCACCTGTGTCATCACCGGCCGTAGCGACGCGACGCTCAAGCGCGGCGGTGTGCGGTTGGGCACCGCGGAGTTCTACTCGGTGGTGGAGGCGCTCGACGAGGTGGCCGACTCGCTCGTTGTTCACCTGGAGGACCCCAACGGCGGAATGGGCAGGCTGTTGCTGTTCGTCGTCCCGGCTCCGGGGGTTGACGTGGACGCCGGCCTGCGTAAGCGCATCGCCGCCGAACTCCGCTCGAGCCTGTCCCCTCGGCACGTCCCCGACCAACTTCACGCTGTGACCGCCGTGCCTCGCACCCTGTCGGGTAAGAAGCTCGAGGTTCCGGTCAAACGCATCCTCACCGGCACGCCGATCGAGGTTGCCGCGGCGGCCGGTGCCCTCGCCAACCCCGAGTCACTGGAGCAGTATCTCCACCTCGGTCGGACCTGATTCGGCGGCCTATGCACGCGGTCCGGAGGTCTTTCCTCGGTGGTGGTCGCGCTCGGCGTGCAATGCGCCGAACGCGGCTGCGGTCACGCTCGCTGAAGAATGCGGGTGTGGAGGTCGGCGAGCCTGGCGCACGGCTCGATCCCCAGTTGGGAGGCAAGCAGGGTACGTAGGTCGCGGAACGCTTTCAACGCTCCGGCGGGGTTTCCGGCGTCCCGTAGGCCGAGCATCAGCAGATACCACGCCGATTCACGCGTCGGTTCCCACGCGATGATGTGGCGGGCACCGGCGACGACCGTGGTGGTGTCGCCGAGCCCAAGGTTGGCTCGCAGCAGGTCTTCGGTGGCGGCCAGGCGCTGCTCCTCCAGCGAAATGGAGTGCATGCGCAATGTCGGCCCCATCGGCACGTCGTCGAGGGCTCGGCCGCGCCAGAGCCCCAGCGCGTTGTCCAGTTGTTCAACCGCCCGATCGAAGTCGCGCTCGACCAGGGCGGTGCGCCCGGTACGGCATTGGACGCTGAAGCGTTCCGCGTCCAACTCATCACCCGACCGTCGCAGCAGATAACCGCTCTGGCGGGTGACGATGCGGTTTTCGGTCAGAGCACCGCGAAGGCCACTGAGGTAGGTGCGCAGGTTCGCCACCGCCGATTCGGGAGGGTTGTCCTCCCACAGCTCGGTAACCAGTTGTTTAACCGGAACCGTGCGTTGTCCGCTGACCAACAGAACCGCCAGGATCGCCTTCTGCTTCGGAGAAAAGGCTGCGGCAGTCGTGTCGTCGTCCATTCCGACAGGTCCGAGTATTCGGAACATGACCTCCACCGTCCTGTTGTCGATGTACGGGATCGAGCATGGTCGGTCGGTCGGCACCGCGCCTTTCGGCAACATTGCACGGGCTTGCGTCAGTCTTGTGCCAGGGTTGTATTTCGTTCAACAACCCGTTGATACATCCCGTCCACCATCACGACGCCCAGGCTGGGCAATTTCGACGCGGCATGACATCATCTTGGTGTCAATATCGCACCATCCGAGGAGTCACCGTGGACACCCCCGCTTATCTACACCTGGTCGCCCAGGCCGAGGAGGCCACCGCTCGCGACGACTTCTCCACCGCCGCGGGCCTGTGGCACGACGTGACCGACGTCAACCCGACCGGCGGCTACCTGTGGTACCGGCTCGGCCAGGCCGAATACGAATCCGGCCGATACGAAGCCGCACTGACGGCGTTCGAGCAAGCCGGAGAACGCGGCGTGTGCCACCGACGCCCTCAATTCGTGCGTCTCCCCGCCGAACTGGCGCTCGACATCGCCCGGTGCCACGCTCGGCTCGGCAACCGTGAAGCCGCAATCGAATCGATCACCGCAGCGGTTGAACTCGGCCTGTACGACCTGAACGAGCTGTCCGACGATGTGTTCAAAGACGTCGCCGACGATCGACGATTCCGGCAACTGACGATGCCGTCGGCGCCGGCCGAGCGCAACGCCGGATGGCGTACCGATCTGACGCTCCTGACCGCCGAAATCCTGCGGCGGTCTCCGGTCGCGCATCGATACGGGAACGACGTGGCCCGAGCGTCGACCGAGCTCGAACGACGCATCCCCGTATTGTCCGATGCTCGCATCGTCGCCGAGTTTCACCGCATCCTTGCCCTGTTGGGCGATGGCCACGCCTTCATCACGACAACCCAACCCGAACTTCCGTTGCGCCTGTTTCGGTTCGAGGAGACGGTCGTCGTCATCGCGGCGCCTCCTCGGCTTGCGCACCTGATCGGTGGTGAGCTGACCGCCGTCGACGACCGACCCGTCGACGACGTCCTCGCCGAGCTGGAACCGCTCGTCGCCAGAGACAACCGGCAACAACTTCTGAACGACGGCACGACACGGCTACGCGACATCGCGACCCTTCACGCGCTCGGGTTGACCGAACGTCCCGACCGTGCCGTGATCGATGTGACCGGCCCGACCGGCGTGCAGCGGGTCACCGTCCACACCGTCGACGTCCCCGCACCAAGCCGGATGAACCGGTTTCGTCCCGACGGCTGGGTGTGGCTTCCGGAGAAGGCCGAGAGGACACCGTTGCATCTGGCTCGACTGGCCGAGCCCTACTGGTACGAGTATCTTCCGGACCACGACCTGTTCTATTTCGGGTTCAACTCGGTTGTCGAGGACGGCAAGTCACCGCTACCGAGTTTCTTCGCCGACATGTTCGATCACTTCGACGAGGTGAAGCCCTACCGGTTCGTCGTCGATGTGCGATGGAACGGGGGCGGTAACACGTTCAAAGCCCTTGAACTTCTGAACCGGGTCCTGGCCCGCCCGGACCTCAACAGGCCGGATCGCCTGTTCGTCATCACGGGACGCAACACGTTCTCCGCCGCACAAAACACCGTCACCACCCTGTGGCTCCACACCGATGCGACGTTCGTGGGTGAACCCACCGGGTCGAGCCCCAATTTCACCGGGGAGGTCGTCGGATTTCAACTCCCTCACAGCGGCCTGACCGCAAACGTCTCCGATCTGCACTGGCAGACCTCGGTACCGCTGGATCATCGAACCTGGATCGAACCGGACCTCTACGCACCGCCCCGGCTGAGCGACTGGTTGGCGGGTCACGACCCGGCGCTCGCGGCGATCACCCGATATCCGAGAAGGGACGGGAGTGACGCATAGGAGCAGCAGTGATCTGGGGATATAACTGAAGGTAACGATCCGGCATCGACGACGGTTCGGGCTTGACGTCACCACCGGGGTGGCTCGTAGAGTTCTCGGCGCACCTACCCCGACTTATCCGGCCACCCCCCAGGACTGTTGATGAGATCCGTGCTTGTCGCCTTTGCCGCGCTGTTGCTGACCGTGGCGGTGGCCGTGCCCGTCACACAAGCCGAGGAACCCGGCGGGGAGGACTGCGACCCCGCCGACACTCAGCCCGGGATCGCCACCCTCGGGTACCTGTCGTCCCAGATCGACAACGCTGCGGCCATCCACACCATCGCGTTGGAACGCGGGCTCCCCGAACGGGCGTCGCTCATCGCCATCACGGCGTCCATGGCCGATACCGGTTTGACGAGCCTCACCGCCGACGACGAGACCACGGGAATAGGCGTTTTCGCCCAGGAACCGGCGCCCGACACCGGCGACGCGGAACAGTTGGCCGATCCGTACTTCGCCGCGGGCCGGTTCTTCGACCGCATGGTGGACATCGACGATTGGCTCGACATGCCGCCCGCACAGGTCGCACGCGTCATGCAGGGCGCCGATCAGGGAACCGTTTACGCGCAGAACCAGGCAAGTGCCCGCGTCGTGGTAACAATGTTGCAAGGCAGTATCGACTGTCTTCCGGTCGTCTCGGCCGGCCGGTATCAACACCCGGTCCCCGGCGTCGCCGCCGGTGGCGGGTTCCGTACGCCCTCCGGTCCCGGACACGACGGTGTCGACTTCTCCACTTACCGCGGCACCCCGATTCACGCTGTAGCCGACGGCACGGTGGTGACGGTGCTGTGCAACGCCCACACCGGTGACGGTGAGGCCTACTCGTGCGACATCGACGGCAGCCCCCAGGTTTACGGCTGCGGCTGGTATCTGGAGCTGCTGCACGCCGACGGCTCCGTCACCCGCTACTGCCACTTCGAGGCCGAACCGCCGGTGAAGGTCGGCGAGCGGGTCTCGGCCGGGCAGGTCATCGGCCACATGGGGTCGTCCGGCAACTCCTCGGGCCCCCATCTGCACTTCGAAACCCACGTGGCCTATCCCGCGTGGCCTGAAACGGCCATGGACCCGAAGGTGTACCTCGCCAAGCGCGGCGTCACCATGTAACGGTTGCCACATGTCGGCTATCCATCGGGGTCATGATGGTGTCGTGGACGGGGCGGTCCGCTCACCGTGGTCGCACCCGCCGGGCAATGTCGGCGGTGAGAACGGCTCGAACCACAACGAGTACGGCCGCTTCATCGTGGGAGCCGGTGAATTCAGGAACCGATGAGCAGCCGGCCGAGTTGCGCCGCATCGGCGCGTCCGCAACGCGGGCGGGCTCCTGATCAACAGACCGCGGCCGACCGACGCCACTTCTTTCGCCCGGACCGCGATCACCTCGCGGAGCATCGATCGGTCGGCGCGTTCACGCGGGCTCCGTTTGGAAGGATCGGCCTATGGCAGCGGCCGTGAAGTTCACCTCCAGGGCGACGGCCCCGGACCTCACGGGGCGCCGTCGTGGCCCGCGGGCCGCGCCTTGAACGACGGTCACGGCGCCGCCCGCGCGCTTATCCGGGTTCACACGACGCACAGATTTCAACGCCGGGTGTCGGTTGTTCACAGTCGCTCAAATGCCCGCCGACCGAGACTGAAGCCGCTTCACGGTTCTTCGCGTTGTGCAAGGCCGTCGCACCAAAGACGACGACGTCGTGGAAGGCCACGGCTCGATCGAGTTGTTCGGCGGCGGCAGCGGCGGCGAGGCGAGTGCCGCCTCGCGGCGCAGGCGTAGGGTCCGGCACCGCGGCGTCGTGTATTGCCACCTGCCGGACCATACGATCGGGTTTAGTCGAAGCGATCCCGGTTGACGAACCGGGCCACGCCCCGCCACGACTGCGGACCCATGACTCCGTCCACCGGACCGGTGTAACCGTGGTGTGAAGCCAGCCTTTGCAAAGCGGAATAGGTGTTCGGGCCGGGTACTCCGTCCACCGGACCGGTGTAACCGTGGTGGGAGGCCAGGTAACGCTGCATCCCCGCATAAGTGTTCGGGCCGGGCACTCCGTCGACGGGCCCGGTGTAACCGGCGTCGATGCGCACCCAGTTCTGAACACGCATCCAGAAGATCGGTCCGGGAACACCGTCCTGCTCGGTGGCGGTCTTGGGCAGGCCGCCACCACCACCGCCATCGAGATACACCAGCGGATTGATGCGAACACCAGCCGGGTTGATCATGTGCCAGTGGAGATGGGGGCCGGTCGAGTTACCGGAACCGGGTGCGCCTTTGGCACCACCGGACAGGCCGACGTTGTCGCCCGCCGACACACGGGTGCCGTTGCCGAGGACGAACTGCGACAGGTGCATGTACTGCGTGCGATACCCGTTGGGATGCGCGATGGTCACGGTGTGGCCACCGGTTCCGAGCTCGGGGGTGTTGGTGACCGTGCCGCCACCGCATGCGGGAAGGTTGGTGCCGACGGACAGTGGATAGTCGATACCTCCCAAAGAGCCGCGGGCGATGTGCTCGGCCCAGCCGGAGGAGATGGGATAGCCGGAAAAGGGGTTGTAGAAATCCGATGCGGCTGCGGTGGTGGGAAGGGCCGCGCCAACGACTCCGGCACCGATGACGGCTGCGGAGCCGCGGAGAAGACGGCGCCGCGAAAACGATCGAGACATGAGGTTCTCCTTAGTGGGCATGCCGGGTGGACGTTCCCGGCCCGGGGGTCGTGTAAGCCATCGGGGACGACGGGTCACACCGCATCCAATATCCCACCGCGCACGCCACCGCTCAATCGCCGCGCCACTGTGTTTCGGAGTGTTCACCCGTGACGGGTGAACACTCCGAATCCCTAGCGTCCCTGAAGGTAGGACAGAAGGTCCTGCCGCGTGACGATGCCGACGGGTTTACCGTCGACCAGGACGACGGCCGCGTCGTCCTTGGCGAGCAGCTCCACGGCCCGGGAGACCGGTTCACCTCCACCGATCATCGGGAGGGCCGGCCCGACGTGACGCTCCACCGGTTCGTGCAGTGCCGCCGCCCCGGTGAACAGGGCGTCCAGAAGGTCGCGTTCGGCGACGGCTCCGGCGATCTCACCGGTGACGACCGGCGGTTCGGCCTTGAGGACGGGCATCTGTGAGACGCCGTACTCACGGAGGATGCCGATCGCGTCCCGGACGGTGTCGTTGGGGTGAACGTGAACGAATTCGGGCAGGTTGCCGGTCTTTCCGGCCAGTACCTGGGCGACCGTCGTGTCGACGTCGCCCTCCTTCATGAAGCCGTATTCGGTGAGCCATTCCTCATTGAAGATCTTCGACAGGTACCCGCGTCCACCGTCGGGCAGCAGCACGACGACGACGTCGTCCGGGCCGGCCTTCCGTGCCACCTCCAGCGCGGCGACCACGGCCATTCCACAGGAACCGCCGACGAGGAGCCCCTCCTCTTCGGCCAGACGACGGGTCATGGCGAATGACGCGGCGTCGGTGACCTCGACGATTTCGTCGCAGATTTCACGGTCGTAGTTGTCGGGCCAGAAGTCTTCGCCGACACCTTCCACCAGGTAGGGGCGGCCGGTTCCTCCCGAGTACACCGAACCCTCGGGGTCGGCGCCGATCACCTTGACCGGTCCCTGGTCCTTCAGGTAGCGACCGGTGCCCGAGATCGTTCCGCCGGTACCGACGCCGGCCACGAAGTGGGTGATTTTTCCTTCGGTCTGATCCCACAACTCGGGGCCGGTGGTCTCGTAGTGCGAACGCGGGTTGGCCGGGTTGGAGTACTGGTCCGGTTTCCAGGCTCCGGGGATCTCATCCACCAGCCGATCGGACACCTTGTAGTAGGACCGCGGGTCCTCCGGTGCCACGGCGGTCGGGCACACCACCACCTGAGCTCCGTACGCCTTCAGTACGTTGCGCTTGTCTTCGGAGACCTTGTCCGGGCATACGAAGACGCAGCGGTAGCCCTTCTGCTGCGCAACCATGGCCAGCCCGACACCGGTGTTACCACTGGTCGGCTCCACAATGGTGCCTCCGGGCTTCAAGAGCCCGGCCGCTTCGGCGTCCTCGATCATGCGGGTGGCGATGCGGTCCTTGACGCTGCCACCGGGGTTGACATATTCGACCTTGGCCAATACCAGGGCGTCGATGCCCTCGGTGACCTTGTTCAGCTTCACCAGCGGGGTGTCACCGATCAGGTCGACTACTGAATTGACGTAACGCATGAGGGTGAGCTTAGATCCCTCGCCGGTTTAACCACCGTTCAGGCAGCCGACACCAGGCGTGCAACCGGCGCACGAAAGGCGGCACCGCGAGTTCCACAGCACCGGAAGTTACCGGTAAGTATGCTCCACCACATGACTGAAGCCGTGATAGTCGCGACCGCCCGCACCCCCATCGGACGTGCCGGCAAGGGGTCGCTCAAGGACATGCGACCGGACGATCTGGCGGCCACCGCGATCACGGCCGCTCTCGCCAAGGTTCCGCAGCTGGCGGCCGACCACATCGACGATCTCTATCTCGGTTGTGGCCTGCCCGGCGGGGAGGCGGGGTTCAACATGGGGCGCGTGGTCGCCGTCATGATGGGCCACGACCGGCTCCCGGCGGCCACGTTGACCCGGTACTGCGCATCGTCGCTACAGACGACACGCATGGCCGCTCACGCGATCAAGGCGGGCGAAGGGGACGTCTTCATCTCGGCCGGCGTGGAGGTCGTCTCCCGGTACGCGCGCGGCAGTTCCGACGGCCTGCCGCCCGAAGCACAGGAACTGGTCGGCGGTGGGTGGCAGAACCCCGCCTTCGACGACGCACGGGCACGCACCGCGCGACAGGCATCCGAGGGCGCCACCGACTGGAGTGACCCACGCGAATCGGGCGAGATGCCCGACATCTACCTCGCCATGGGGCAGACCGCCGAGAACCTGGCGCGGCTGCGCGGCATCACCCGTGAAGAGATGGACGAGTTCGGTGTCCGCTCTCAGAACCTGGCGGAGAAGGCCATCGCGGACGGCTTCTGGGCCGACGAGATCACACCGGTCACGCTTCCCGACGGCACCGTCGTCGATGCCGATGACGGCCCCCGCCCGGGTGTGACCATGGAGGGCGTCGCCGGATTGAAACCGGTGTTCCGCGAGAACGGTTTGATCACCGCCGGAAACTGTTGCCCTCTCAACGACGGCGCGGCCGCGGTGATCGTGACCAGCGACACCAAAGCCGCCGAGCTGGGCCTGACGCCGCTGGCCCGGATCGTGTCGACCGGTGTCACCGCCATGTCGCCGGAGATCATGGGTATCGGCCCCGTGGAGGCCTCTCGACAGGCTCTGCACAGGGCGGGACTCACCATCGACGACATGGACCTCGTCGAGATCAACGAGGCCTTCGCAGCACAGGTCATACCGTCCTATCAGGATTTGGGTGTGCCGCTGGAGAAACTCAACGTGCACGGCGGGTCCATCGCGGTCGGACATCCCTTCGGCATGACCGGAGCACGGATCACCGGCACGCTGTTGAACGGGCTCCGACGCACCGGAGGTCGGTACGGCCTGGAGACGATGTGCGTCGGTGGTGGCCAGGGCATGGCCATGATCATCGAGCGCCTGTAACACCGTCGGGCGAGTCACCACCTCGCGATGGTGACTCGCCCGATGTCGTTTCCTCTCGCGTGTGACCGATCCGGCGGGTCCTCCACGGAATTGTCCACAGGCGCGGGTTGTCCACAGGGCGGGCTCGGTCCACAGCCGGTAGCGCCGCTTCAGGTTGCGTTCAGCCGAGACCTGTTACGTTCAAGCCATGGGGTGGAGGATGGCGGCCCCCACGCCGACGACACCGTTTGCAGCCCCTCAGACAGCCTGCAACGCCTCGGAGGAGATCTCCGATACGGATGTGTAGCCCGCCAGCCCCATGGTCAGATCCAGTTCCGCCACGAGGTTTCGCATCACCGCGGCAGCTCCTTGCGCACCGGCGAGGGTGAGACCGTACACCCATGGTCGCCCGACCCCCACCGCCGAGGCGCCCAGCGCAAGCGCTTTGAACGCGTCCGCCCCGCCGCGGACACCGCTGTCGAACAACACCGGTACCCGCCCGTCCACGGCTCGCGTGACGGCCGGGAGTGCGTCGAGGGCACCGATCGCTCCGTCGATCTGTCGGCCGCCGTGGTTGGAGACCATGACCGCGTCGACACCGTGATCGAGGGCCGAACGCGCATCGTCGGGGTGCTGAATCCCTTTGAGCACTATGGGCAGATCGGTGTGGTCGCGCAGAAACGCCAGGTCCCGCCATGTCAGTGACGAACGCGAAAAGACGTCGAGGAACGTCTCGACGGCCGCTCGCGGTAGCGGTGATCGGAGGTTGTCCAGCAACCGACCGGGGTATTCACGGCTCATGGACGCCAGAGTCGCCAACGCGGCCGGGGTCGGTGCGGGACGTTTACCGCCGGATTTCGCGGCCGCTCGTTTGCGCACCAGGTCCAGGAAAACGGGATCGCTTGTGTACTGGGCGATGCCTTGGCCGCGGGCGAACGGCAGGTACGCCTCGTCAAGGTCACGGGGACGCCAACCCAGCATGTGGGTGTCCAGCGTGACGACGATCGCGGTGGCTCCGGCGGCTTCGGCACGTGAGACGAGGCTGGCGACGAGGTCGTCGTTGCTGCTCCAGTACAGCTGGAACCAATGTTGACCGTCGCCGATCTCGGTGGCGATGCGTTCCATGGGCAGTGACGCCTGGTTGGAAACCATCATGGGCACGGCCAGATCCCGGGCCGCCTGCGCTACGGCCACATCGGCCAGCGGGTGCACGAGTTCCAGGACACCGATCGGGCTGAGAAGAAACGGGGTCGGGAGCCGCCTGCCCAGCAGCTCGATCGACAGGTCTCGGGTCGCGACGTCCCGCAACATGCGCGGCACGATCTTCCATCGCCCGAAGGCGACTCGGTTGTCCCGCGCGGTGGTCTCCATTCCCGCTGAACCGACGACGTAGGCGGCCGCGCGACGGGACATCTTGCGGGTGGCGGCCGCGGCCAGTCTCGCTGGAGAGACCGGAATGATCGGCGCTCGGCCGATGGCGCCATTGCGGTAGACGTCCGATTGAACCCGTCTGCCGTAACCTTCCGCCGGAGGACTCTGAGCCATCACGCACCATCCTGTTTCGTCGGTTGACGGCAGTCTATGACCATCGATCACGCCCCGCTGGACCGTTCGGGCATGCAAACGACTTCACAGGGCGCCCGTGCACGACGGTCGCGAGCTTCGCCGACTTCAACCGAAACGGGTTGCGGGAAGGTGTTCGGGGCATCCGCCCACATCGGCCTTCACGGGCATCGAGACATCCCACGACACACTCACAGTGATGAACCGATGCGTTGGCGTGCAGAAGATCGGACAAATTCCATGAAGTTTCCACAAATATTACCGGCCGGTTACCCGTGGCATTGACAGGTGTCGCCGATCACTTCGATGATGAGAAAACGTCGCGACCCCCGCGACGTCTACACCCTTCGGAGACGGCAATGCCACGACTTCGTTCCCCCATCACCATCGCGGTGGCGGCCGGCCTGGCCGGAACGGCTTCCCTGATCGGTTTTTCGGCCAACCCGGCATCGGCCGAGACCGTCACGGTTCCGCTCCACACCATGGTGGCCGACCTTCCGGTGGCCGACGAACAACGCGACGGATACGACCGTGACCTGTTCAAGCATTGGATCGACGAGGACGGTGACGGCTGCAACACCCGCTACGAGGTGCTGATCGAGGAGGCCGTAACCGCCCCCACCGTCGACGACGACTGCAAATTGACCGGCGGCGAATGGTACTCCTATTTCGACGACAAGACCGTCGATTCACCCTCGGGTATCGGCATCGACCACTTCATCCCGTTGGCCGAGGCGTGGGACTCCGGTGCTCACTCGTGGACCGACGACAAACGTCGCGACTTCGCCAACGACCTCGGTGACGAGCGGGCGCTGGTGGGTGTGACCACGAGCTCCAACTCGTCGAAGGGCGACCGAGACCCCGCCGAGTGGATGCCGCCCAACCCGGACGCGACCTGTCGGTACGTCACCGAGTGGGTCGCCGTCAAGACCCGTTGGGGCTTGACGGTCGACGACACCGAGAAGGCGGCGTTGACCGACCTGGCGGGCGACTGTCCCAACGAAGACATCACCGTCGATGTCGTTGACGGGGCGTCTACTCCTCCGGGGGACTCGTGCGCAGCCGTGAATGCGACAGCGGTCGACATTCCCGACACGAAGATCGCCACGAGCGTGGTTACGGTGTCGGACTGTTCGGGCAACGCATCGGCCACGAGCACGGTGACCGTGGAGATCACACACCCGGATCGCGGCGACGTGTCGGTCTGGCTTTACGCACCGGACGGGACGCATTACGTCCTGAAGCCCGCAGGCGGGTCGGGCGCAGACCTTCGGGCCGAGTACGAGGTGGACCTGTCCGACGAGACCGCCGTCGGCGATTGGACACTGTCGGTAAAGGACTACTCCTACGGCGAGTCGGGAAGCCTCGACTCCTGGAGCATCCAACTGTGAGGGTCGTCCCGGTGGCCGGAGCTGCCGGTCGCCGGGGCACCGAGCTCTTGTTCACGTGGGCCGGTGTGGCATGGTCGTGTACCACCCCCCTAAGCCCCTGAGAGACCACAATGAACCGTTATCCCCTGCGTGTCGGTGTCGCGGCAGCCTCTTTGATCGCCTTGTCGGTGGCGTCGGGCTGTGACGTTCTGGACGAACTGACCGATTCGGACTCCGTCTCCCATTCCCTGACCTCTGCGGTCGAGGCGTTGGAGGTCGCACCGGAACAACGCGACGGCTACGACCGCGATCTGTTCAAGCATTGGATCGACGAGGACGGCGACGGCTGCAACACCCGCTACGAGGTGCTGATCGAGGAGGCCGTAACCGCCCCCACCGTCGACGACGACTGCAACCTGACCGGCGGCGAATGGACGTCCTATTACGACGGTGAGACGGTCGACGACCCCAAGAGACTGCACATCGACCATGTGGTGCCTTTGGCCGAAGCATGGGATTCGGGTGCCGATTCCTGGAGTGATGATCGGCGAAGAGCCTTCGCGAACGACATGGGCGACGAACGTTCTCTGATCGCGGTGACAGCCGGTTCGAACACCTCCAAGTCCGACCGGGATCCGGCGGAGTGGTTGCCCGAGATCGAGGCCGAACACTGCCGGTATGTGACCGAGTGGGTCGCGGTGAAGACGCGTTGGTCGCTGGCCGTCGACGATGCCGAACGCGACGTGCTGGTGGATGTGGCCGACGGTTGTGAGGCGACGGAGTTCGCTGTTGAAGTGGTGGACGACAGCACGGCCGCTCACGAGGCGGCAACCGTTCAAGCTGCGGTCGCTCCGGCCATGCACCGGCGCCGTGTCAACGGTGGAGGACCCCTCCGTCGGTAACCGATCCGCGTTTGTGACGACTGCGGGTCAACGCGCGTACGGCCGGTGGGCCGGTTACGGCGACCATGGCCGTCAGCAAGGCGGGCACGACCAGCGCTGTGGGAAGACTGCTGGCTTCGGCCAGGTGTCCGATCGCGGCCGGGCCGATGAGAAGTCCTGCGCTTCCGAACACGGTGACCGTCGACAGTGCCCTGCCCACCGAACCGGCACCGGATCCGACCGCGCTGAAGATGACCGGGATCATGGTCGCGAGTCCGGCTCCGGCGCAGAACCAGCCGATGCTTGCCACGGGCATCGCGGCATCGGCGGCGGTCGGTGCCAGGAGTACGAGCCCGTAGCCGACGGTGGCCAGGGTTCCGGCCGTGAACAGGGTGCGTTCCGAGCCGAGGCGTGCGCGAATGGGATCGCCCAACAGTCGGACGGTGGTCATGGCGACGCTGAACACGGTGTAGGCGATGGGTGCGACCGCGAGGTCGACGGCAAGGACTTGACGTGCGTGGACACCGGCCCAGTCGATCGCGGCGCCTTCGCTGATATGCGCGCCGAACGCCACGATCCCCAACAGGAGGACGACTCCCCAGCGCATACCACCGGCTGCGGTGGTGTCGGTGTCGGTGGTGGGCGGCGGGGGCGACAACATGCGCCCGAATACACCGAATAGGACGGCCGCCAGTACCGCGCCGCCGGCGAGCATGTACTGCGGATCGAGTTCCAGGTGGTTTCCGGCTGCGGTGAGACCTCCTCCAACGGCTCCTCCGAGACTCCAGAATCCGTGGAAGGAGGAGACGATGGGGCGTGCGTAATAGGTCTCGACCTCTATGGAGTTAACGTTCATCGAGACTTCGATGCCCCCGACGGTGGCGCCGTAGAGAACGGCCGCGATCGCCAGGTATGTGTAGTCGTCGGCCAACGCCGGTCCCAACAGCGCCAACGCCGTCACCGGCCCGCATATGCGGGTCACGGTGCGGCTGGTGAACCTGTCGCAGGCGCGTCCGACGAACATCATGCTCACCAGTGCCCCCGTGGCGATGAGCAGGAGGACATTACCCAATCTGGCGGGCCCGAGGACGAGCCGCTCGTCGAGGGCGGGCAGCCCGGCCGCCCAGCAGCCCATGATGAAACCCGACGTGGCGAAGTAGCCGAACACACCGACACGAGCGCGGGTGTGTGTCGACGGCGTCCGGCTGTTGGTGCGCAACGACATCAGGACTCCCAGCAGCCGGAGGACACGGGACGCCGAGTCGGCCGTCATGACCACACAGCGCTATGTTCTCGGCGTGAGCATAATGACGAATGCGACCTGCCACAATGAGTCGCATGTCACGTGGCTTCACCAGCGAAGACCTGCGCGCTTTGAACCGGGTGCGCCTTCTGCGCGCCGTTCACGACCACGGGGCCACCGTGACGCGAGCCCGCTTGACCGAACTGCTCGGCATGGCACGTGGCACGGCTTCGGTCCTTGTCGCCGAACTGACCGATGCCCGACTGCTGGCCGAAACGCCGACCCGACGCCACGGCCGCGGCCGTCCCAGCCTCATACCCGGACCGCATCCCGACGGACCCGTCGCTCTGGCCGTTCACCTACGCGAAGACGATTGGGAGCTGGCCGCCACGGAGTTGGGCGGACGCACCACCACCCTGGGCGAATTCCGACACGACAACGTTCCTTCCACTGTCTACACTTCGATCGGCGAGCGTCTTCGGCATTACCACCGCCACTACGGTTCCCGGCTGATCGGTGTGGGTATTTCCATCGCGGGCCCGGTACGCGACGGAAGGTTCGTGCACGTGTCGCATCCGGAATGGAGTCAGGTCGACATCTCACCGTGGCTGGGCGACATGGACCTACCCGTTCGGCTCGCCAACGACGCGACCCTGGCCGCGATCGCCGAAGCCCGCCGAGGCCGTTTGCGTGGCGTCGATCTGGCGCTTCACCTGCACGTCGACTTCGGAGTCGGAGGGTGCCTGGTGGTCGACGGCAAACCTCTCGGTGGCGCGCACGGGGTGGCCGGCGAGTTCGGACACATGCGTCTGACCGACGACAACGCGCCCTGCGCGTGTGGAGCGACCGGGTGTTGGGGAGGTTCGGTCGGTGTGGCGTCGATGCTTCGTGACTACGGCGTTGTGGCCGATGGCGGCGGAGGACGCGAACAAGCACTGTCGCTTCTAGACCGTTACGCCTCAGGCGATACGAAAGCGGCAGACGCACTCACCCGCAATGTCAACGCCCTGAGCCAAGGCATCGGTGGGCTTGTCAACGCGCACGATCCCCGACTGGTCACCGTGTCCGGGCTCGGCGCGCGACTTCTCGACATCGCCGGGCCCCGACTTCGTTCCGCCTACACCGACGCGCTCATGCGATATCACCGGGCCGACCCGCCACCGATCCTGGCCGCCCGCCTCGGGGGGCACGCTCCTCTGGTGGGCGCCGCCGAGTCGGTGTTCGACGACTTTCTGACGCCCGAAGGTGTGAAGCGTTTCCCGATGTGATCACGTGGCGGCAGGCTGCATCACGACACCACCGGCGACCCTGCTGGGAAACCGCGACAGCAAATACGTCAAACGGCCGGGTGCCGGTTCCGCTCGTGTCGCCGCGAGGACCTGCACCGCCTGCTTCAGGAGCGCGACCGTCAACGGCTCGCCGGGGCAGCGATGTCCGTCGAGGCGGTCACCACCACCCTGCGGGATCAGGTCGAACGAGTCGGGAACTCGCTCGAAGAATCGCGTGGGGTCGAAGTCGTCGGATTGTCGCCACAACGAGGGATCGTGGTTTGTTCCGTACACGTCCAGGACGACACGGGTGCCGGGTTTGAACTCCTGTCCTCGCCAGACGAAACGTCGCCGGGGCCACGCGGACAGAAAAGGAGCGAACGGAAAATACCGTCGTACCTCGTGTGTGAACGCGGTGGTCTCGGGCTCAACGCCGTCCGACAACGGCTCCCGCCACCGAGGATGTTCGTGCAACGCCAGAGCGGCGAACGCCACGAACCACGCCACCGCAACCGTCGGACGCAACAGGTTCAGCAGTTCGTCGGCCGCGGTGTCGAGACCAAGCAGTCCGCCGTTGCGATCACGGTGAAAAGCAACCACCGACACCGCCCGATTCGGGTCGGCACCACCGAGACCCGCTCGAACCGCACGGATACGCGCCTTCGCCCACCGTCGACACCGCCACCGCGCCCGTCGGGCTTTCACGCCACCGACCGCCAGATCGCCGAAACCGTCGACGATCACAGCAAGATCGGACGCAAACCGGGTGAACCCGGGGCCGTCGGTGGCCAGCCCCGCCCAGCGACACACCGCCGTGGCGAGGACCTGCACCGCCTCATCGAACAGCACGATGGTAGACGGAGGACCCGCCGGCGGAAGACGCTCGAGCCACAGTCTCCCGGTCATATCGGTGATCTCTGAGACGGCCGCCGCGTCCACAAGATCCACAAACATCGCCTTTCGGTGACGGTGGTCCACACCGTCGAGACCGTGCACCGTGTTCTTTCCGAACAACGTGCCCTTCACCGGCTCGGGCACCACGCCGACCCTGGTGAACTTGGTGTTGTCGTAGAAGATCTGCGCCGCGTCATGTCCACGCATGAAAATGGTCGGCCGCCCGAGGAACCTGGCACGAAAACCGTCGGTGCCTCGATGTCGCAAACGATCGCCGATGAACGAATACCCGGTGCGATACAGGGCAATGCTCACATCGCCCGACAGTTTGGGGAACCCCGTCGCCTGATCAGTCATATGCACTCCCGAAGCACGATCGTAGTGCCGTACCCGTCAACCGGCACCGGAGTTGACCACAACACAGCACGTTTCGGGCCGAAGGGCGGCGGGTATGGACAGGCCAACGACTACTGATCGCCTTGGCCCGGGTAAGCGGTTGTCGCGTGGAAACCCGGGCGGGGACGCAGGGAGTGACAATGCGTATCGGGTATCAACCTATCGGAGACGATCCGCAAAACCTGTTGAAGCAAGCCGAGCTCGCCGAGGAAGCCGGATTCGACGGTCTGTGGATCGCCGACGACGGTCTGGAACCTTTTGTCTGGTCCATCGCCGGCGCTCTCAGCCAACGCACCTCGTTGCCCGTGACGGCGCTCGTCGACTGTTCAACCACTCGGATCCACCCCGTTGTCCTCGCCAGAGCCGCCGCCACCTGCGCGATGTTGTCGCAACATTTCACCCTCGGCCTCAATTTGGCGAATCGTTCCGACGACCGATTGCCCGACCAACAACGCCGCGACATGCTCGTGGAGGCCGTCGATGTCATCAAACGACTGTGGACGGGTGAACGGGTCAACCACCACGGCAGTTACTACACCGTTGAGGACACCCGCCTGTCGACGCCTCCGAAGAGACCGCCACCGGTGTACCTGTTGGCGCACGACATCGCAACGGTCCGGTTGGCCGACACCATTGCCGACGGCGTCATCGTGGGCGGTGACGAATCCGACCTCATGACGGAGAAGCCTTCCGCCGTGCACGTCGTCATGGACGGCGGAGACGGGGTCGACGCTCAGATTCGGTTGCTGGATCGTCTGTACGAGAACGGCTGCGAGAACGTCTACCTGTCGGTTCCCGACAGTGGAGACGAGGCCTTCTTTCGCGGATTCGAACAGCACGTTCAACCGCGTTACGTTTGAGTCACACAGGGTGCGGGTAAAACCGCCTTCCGAATTCGGGAGGTGAGCACGATGTATGACAACTCGCCGGATTTTCACGCCGCCGAGCGGCGGCACAGCACCCGCGACAGACAAACCGAGGACGCGCGGCGCCGTCGCCGGGACGGCAGCGAGCCCATGCGGGCGAAATCGCTGCCACCGCGAACGAAGTCCATGTTCGCGCTGGCAGCGCTGATATTCAACGGTGCCCTGGCGGTGTTGGCATACCTGGCCGGGTTCACCGTCGCCGCCGTCATCCTGGCGGTGATCGCCGTGGCCATGCTGGTCGATCTTGCTTGGCAGGGCCACAAAATCCGTAAAGAGAAACGTGCCGGGCGGCTGTGACGGCCGTTCGACGACCACCCGGTTCGCCAGGTGCCGAAAGAAGGGGAGGAAGCATGCCTCAAGCGGCGTGGAACAAGAAGCGTGAGCGTCAATACGAACATGTCAAGGACAGCGAAAAGAAGCAGGGCCGCAGCGACCGACGTGCCGAGGAGATCGCCGCTCGCACGGTGAACAAGGAACGCGCCCGTAGCGGCGAATCCCGAACCTCGAGCCGCAGCTCCACCAAGGACATCTCCTCGGGCAGGCGTGGCGGCAAACGGTCCGGTTCGGAACCGGGTGGTCGCACGCGCGACCAGCTGTACAACGAGGCCCGCCAGAAGAACGTCAAGGGGCGCTCGAAGATGTCGAAGGCGGAGCTGGAGAAGGCCGTCGGTCGGCGATGATGCGTGTGTCGCGGTGACACCGGTGTCGGTGTCACCGCGACACACGATCGTCAGCGAACCGAAACCGATGTGACGCGGTGCGTCCGCAGGCCTTCACGAAGCTTCGTCAGCGTCTGTTTCAACAGTCGCGACACGTGCATCTGCGACAGCTTCACCCGTTCGGCTATCTGCGCCTGGGTGAGATCGTCGGCGTAACGCATCGCAAGGATGCGCCGTTCCCGTTCGGGCAGCCGCTCGATGATCGGCTGCAACGACGTCCGGGTTTCAGCGGTGTGCATGGCCGGGTCGTCGTCGCCGATCAGTTGCGACAGGTCCTCCTCCGAGCCGGGATGAGCGGGAGCCTGTAGCGAGACGGCGTCATAGGCGTGCACGCAGGCCATGCCTTCGCGCACCTGGTCCGGCGACATTTGCAGGTACTGCGCATAGTCGTCGACGCCCGGTGTCCGCCCCAGTTCCTGGTGCAGCACCGGCGTGGCCTTGTTGAGTGCCAGGCGGGTCTCCTGCAACCGCCTGGGCACCCGGATTATCCAACCCTTGTCACGGAAGTGACGTTTGAGCTCGCCCTGAATCGTGGGGACGGCGAAGCGGGTGAAAGCGCCACCACGGCGACTGGAGTAACCGTCGACGGCCTTGATGAGCGCCAGACGCGCAACCTGGGTCAGGTCGTCCAGCGGGACACCTCGATGGTCGAAGCGGCGAGCCAACCTGTCGGCCAGCGGCATCGCATGTTCGACGATGTCGTGCCGCAGCGCGTCGCGCCGGGCCTCGGTGTCGGTGATCGCCGCCAACTCGTCCAGCGCCGGCGCGAGCTGGTTGTCCAGCCCGTCGGCGGTTGTGTCGATGGCGGTCGTACGAGAGGAAAGTGTTGCTGCAACGTGGGTCATGATGTCGACTCCGCGAATCCCCACCGGCCTGTCATGTGCATGACAAACGCAGGCCAAGTGGTTGTGGTGTCTGAGTGGGCCCGTTGCTTGAGCACCTGAAGCGAGTGAGGGCCAGGTCTAGACCCTGTCGCTGTCGGCAAGCCTATGCGAAGGTCACGGAAATGTAAAGATCACCACCGCCGGGATTTTTCAATGGAACGAAGACGGGTCGATCGTGACGTTCCCAACTCATCTCCCTGCACACGGCTGTGGACAATCACGGCCGAATCTGGTCATCTTGACGAATGAGCGACGACGCGGCGCAAAGCCCCGATTCGATCGAAGCACTATCCAACGCCGTGAACCATCTGCGTGCCGAGCGGGACGGTCTGCGCCAGGCGATGCGTCACCGAGCGGTCATCGAGCAGGCGAAGGGCATGCTCGCCGAACGTCTCACCGTGTCCCCCGATCAGGCGTTCGGCAAACTCGTGGAACTGTCCAGCCGCAGCAACGTGAAGGTTGCCGAACTGGCGGCCGCCCTGGTGGCCAGGCAGGTTCCCGACTCGCCTCAGACCCCTGAATATCTGGTTCCGGACGCAGCTGCCGAGGCCAAACCCGAACCGGTACCCGAATCGTCGGTCACCGCCGCGGTCGGCAGTGTTCAAGCTGCTCTCCAGCTGCTCAATTCACAGATCGGCACGGTTTCCTCTTTCGACAACCTTGCGCACACGATAGCGTCGGCGACCGAATGTTGGCCGCGTCCGGAAAACGTGCTCATCCTCGTACCGGAGGCCGACGGCGCCCTGCGTTTGACGGGCTCGGCGGGGATGTCGACGTCGACGCGAAGCCAGTGGGAACGAATCCCACCGATCGAGGAGCTCCCGATCGTGTCGGCCATGGTCAACCGCGCGGCGGTGATGCTATCCGACGCCGACGCGGTCCAACGACAGTTTCCAGTGGTTGCCGACCATCCTCACGAGGCATTGATCGCCGTGCCGCTGATCCACGAGGATCGACTGGCCGGCGTTCTCGAACTGACCTGGAGTGAGGCGTTGACCGATGCGGAGGCGATGTTGTCGCGCCTCTACGCGATCACCGACGCGTGCGCGCGCCGCTGTGAGAAGCTCGTCGCCACCTTGCACTCCACCGATACCGACGTCGTTCACACCGTCGAGCCCGCAACGCTGGCTCTTTTTATGGAGGCGTTGAGCGAACCCGCGGTACTCATGAGCCCCGTGTGGTCGGACGACCACATTGTCGACTTTCACATCGAGCTGGCGTCGGCACCCGCCCGTGACGCGGCGCGGACGGAGCAGATCAACAAAACCGGTGGCACCCTGCTGACCACGCTCCCCCGGGTGGGAAGCCATGTCCTTCTGCCGGCTCTCGTCCAGGCGATGAACTCCGGCGAGCCGCAGCAGCTGTCGAACGTGTTCATCGACGGCGACCTGGAGGCGACCGATCTTGATTACCGAGTCGACCTGCACGCCGTCCGACTGTGGGACCGGGTGCTGTTGACCTGGCGGTTCATCCCCGACTCGGAACGCATGTGGCCACAGTTCCGGTTTCTCGAAAAGACGCTGTGCAGCGGTTCGGTCTGTTTCGACACCGAGGACGAGACCGCCGTGTGGAGCCCCGGTGCACGGGCACTGTTCGCGCTCTCCGCGGAGGACTCCCCGCCGACCGCCGACGCGCTGGCTCACATGTGGCACGCCGACGACGTGGGCGAGCTCACCGCGGCGGCGGCCGCCGCCGAACCGGGGGAATCGGTGAGCGCCAACGTTCGCGGTGCGGGACCGTACGGCGGCCGAGAATTCGCGGTGACCATGTGCACCGACCCGGCACAACCTGCTCGCATCACGATGGTGATCCGTGACGCTCGCGCCACCGGCAGCGTGATGAGCGAACACAACAAGGTGGCCGCCGCCGCCGAGCGGATCAAGCTCGTCGACGCGTCGGAACGCATCGAGCAGCTGACCAGGTCGGCCGCCGACGACAACATCGACCAGGTCACGTGCCAGGTGGTGTCGCCGGTGGATGCGGCGTGCTGGGTCGACCGCGTGAAGTTGTCCGACGGGTCACTGCTCCTCGTCGTCGGCGAGGTGATCGAAGGTGAACCGGAGGCGCATCGGCAACAGTTGAGACATGCGGCCGTCGCGTACGCGATCGCCGGGATGGAACCGCACGAAATCCTTTCGCACCTTAACGATCTGTGTTGCCGGACCGGTAGCGCCGCGGCGATGTCGGTGGCGTCGTTGGACGCCAAGGAGAATCTTCTACGGTGGGCGACCGCCGGTCAGAACGTCCCCATCGTCGTGGACCCCTCGGGTAAGGCACGGCTGCAAACCGGCACGACGAGCCTGACGTTGGGGGCGACCCCCGACATCGAGCACCACGTCAACACGGTGGAGCTTCCGAGTGACAGTCGTGTCGTGTTGTACTCCGAAAGTCTGCTGACGTCGCCGAACGGCCGGCTGCCGCACACGTTGGCGGCGCTGTTGGAAACGGCCTCACACCACGACGTCCAGGAAGCCGCTACACGTTTGCACGCCGACCTCGGCGGTGACTTCGACCTGTGCCTGGTCGCGGCCGACATCGCCAGCTGAGAAGTCGGCTTTCAGCCCGCCGATCGGTAGCGCGGTGCCGGTCGCCACCTCGCGTGCGCCGAAAGGTCGGTGTGTACAGGTGTACAAGGCCTTCTCCGCCTGATCCGTCCGCACGGACGACGTTCACAGGCGGTTTTTGAGGGCGGCGTCATCGGGACCCGAGAACGTCGGCCAGGTCGAACTTCACGACCTCTTCCAGTTGGGCGTACGTGCACGTATCGGGGTCGCGGTCGGGTCGCCACCGCACGAACTGTGCGGTGTGCCGAAACCGGTCGCCTTCAAGATGGTCGTATGAAACCTCTGCCACGAGCCGTGGTTTCAGGGGTGTGAACGCCAGATCCTTGCCCGCCGCCCACCGACTGCCCTCCGCGTTGCGGGGCGTTCGTTTACCGGCGTCCTGTCGTTCCCGTGACCAGGGGTGGTCGTCGGTGTCGGTGACCAATGGCTGAAGCTCACCGAAAAGCTCTTCACGCCGCTTCGTGCTGAACGCTCCTATCGCCCCGACGTTGAGAAGGTCCCCGTCGGCGTTGTACAGGCCCAACAGCAGCGACCCGACACGACCGGGTCCACTTTTATGGACTCGGTAACCCGCAACGACACAATCGGCAGTACGAACGTGTTTGATCTTCAGCATGGTGCGCTTGTCGGGCTGATACACCCCGTCGACGGGTTTCGCGATAACGCCGTCGAGGCCGGCGCCCTCGAACTCGGTGAACCAGCGGGCTGCCACCGCAGGGTCCAGTGTGGCGGGCGTGACGTGAACGGGCGCGACGACATCGCCCAGCACGTCCTCCAGAAGTGCGCGCCGTCGGGCCATCGACTCGCGGCGCACGTCCACGTCGTCGACGGCGAGCACGTCGAAGGCCACGAACGATGCCGGCGTTTCGTGCGACAACAACCTGACCCGGCTGTCGGCCGGGTGAATGCGTTGTTGCAGCGCCTCGAAGTCGAGACGGTCGGTCGAGGCGATCACGATCTCTCCGTCCAGAACGCACCGGCGCGGTAGCTGCCCACGGAACGCGTCGACGAGTTCGGGAAAGTAACGGGTCATGGGGCGGGTGTTACGGCTCCCGATCTCCACGTCGTCCCCGTCTCGGAACACGACGGCGCGGAATCCGTCCCACTTGGGTTCGAAAAGGTGACCTTTCTGGGGGATCTTGGCGACGGGTTTGGCCAACATCGGTTTGACCGGCGGCATCACCGGAAGATCCATGACGTCATCCTTCGCATCCAGTCGGCATACGGCCTACACGTCGGGAACACGCGGTCCCGGGTCCAGCAGCGGTTTCCACAGGTCGCCGTCACGTTCCAACCGCTCCAGCACGGCATCGGGCGCAAACCCGCCGTCCAGGTCCGGCACCATCTCATCCCAGGTCAACGGGGTCGAGATGGTGGGGGCACCACGATTTCTCAACGAATACGGCGCCACCGTGGTCTTGGCGGCGTTGTTCTGGCTCCAGTCGATGAGGACGCGCCCGGTGCGGTGGACCTTGCGCATGTTCCCGGTAATCAGGTCGGGGTGTTCGGCCGACAATTCGTACGCCACAGCACGGGCGTATGCCGACACCTCCTTGTCTGTCTGTTCGGCCGCGATGGGGCAAGCCAAATGGACGCCCTTCTTGCCGGAACTTTTCGGGTAGGCGGTCAGCCCGTCCTCGGCAAGGCGATCACGCAGGATGATCGCCACCTCGACACAGTCGCCGATGTCGGCGCCCTCACCGGGGTCCAGGTCGATCACGAGCCGGTCGGGGTGTCGGGGTTCCCGTCGACGTTCCACCTTCCATTGCGGGACGTGCAGCTCGAGGGCGGCCAGATTACCCAGCCACGCCAGTGACGCCACGGAGTCGACCATGACGAAATCGGTAAACGCTCGGTCCTTTGTCGACCCGGGGGTCGGCAGGTTCTCGGTACGCACCCAGTCGGGTGTCCCCTTGGGTGCGTTCTTCTCGTAAAACGACTTGTCACCGGTGCCGTGCGGGTATCGGATACGGGTCACGGGGCGGTCGATCACGTGAGGAAGAAGGTGCTCGGCCACCTGAACGTAGTAGTCGATCACCTCGCCCTTGGTGAAACCGGTATCGGGATACAGCACCTTGGACAAACGTGTGACGATTAGCCGCCGCCCGTCCACGGTCACCTCGGTGGGTTGCCTCTCGCTGCCCATGCGCCCAGAATATGTGCATTACGGACATTTGGATGGCAAAGTCGCCAGTCGACACCGACCGGCGCGAGTGGGCTCGCGGACGAAGAGCCGGAAATCCAGCCGTCTACGTATGGCGCGACCCTGCTTGAATAACGTCCGTGACGACGGAATCAGCCTTCAGAAGAGTCGGCGACCTGCGAGCCGATTACGACGACCAGATCCGTACCCGGCTGGTGGCACATCACCCCGAAACGGAGACCGTGGAGCAGATCGGACCCCTGTGGCGAAAGACGGTCGACGGCGGCCGTGGCTTCATCACCTACCGGGATCTGGGCGGGCTCACCGGCAAACGCCTGGACGAACTCATCACCGTTCAACGCGATCATTTCGCCGCATTGGGCAGCGAGGTTGAGTGGCGGTTCCACGGCGACGACGAACCCGGCGACCTCCGTGACCGGTTGTCGGCAGCAGGCTTCGCTCCCGAGGCCGCCGAAACCCTCATGCTCGGCGAGGCCGCCGAACTGGCCATCGCACCTCGCCTGCCCGAGTCCGTGACGTTGCGGGAGCTGTCGGCGACGGCCGATCTGGAACGTGTTCGGCTCGTGGAGGAGGCGGTGTGGGGCGTCGATCATGCGTGGCTACCCGAGGCACTGGCCGGCGAGATCGCCTCCAGTAGCGACCCCGTTGTCGTCATCGGCGCCGAATACGGTGAAGACCTGGTGGGCGCGGCATGGATCCGTATGTACAGTGGCACTCGGTTCGCCGGCCTGTGGGGAGGCTCGACCATGCCCGACTGGCGCGGGAAGGGCGTCTACCGGGCCATGGTGGCCCGGCGCGCGCAGATCGCATTGGCACGAGGATTCGACGCGCTCCAGGTGGACGCGCCATCCACGAGCGCAACCGTTCTCACCCGCTTGGGGATGCACGCCGTAGCCGAGACGGTCCCCTATGTCTGGAGGCCCGCACAGGCGAAAATCGCTGGCGCACAACCACAATGAAAAACCGGATCGCCACGGGGGAAGCGATCCGGTCTCTGTGGATTGAATCACAATCGACGCCCACCCGCATCACCCGAAAGAGTGACGCGGGTGTGACGTTGTCCCATCATGTCGGATGTGGTCACTCGTCGACACCACCGGTTTCCGGTCCGACACAGCCGAACCTGCGAAGATCACTCCACAAGCATCACCGCCCGACGGCGTCGGGTGCGGACTATCGTCGCGAGGCCCGTCGGTCCGGTGTACCTCGCCCGTTGTGAGCAGCGGTTCGAGTGAGTGGATCACGCGAGGAAAATCCTGCATGCCGCGTCGTGTCCGCAGCCCCTTCGGAAACCCCCGAGGCGCCATCCGAACGCCGCGAAACGAAACAGCGGCTGCTTCTCAAGGGGAGATCACCTTCAGCGCCCGAGCGATCTTGACGTCGTGGGCCATGAACATGTCCAGTCCATCCAGTTCAGCCGGATCGAACCACCCGAAATCGACCGCCTCAACCGTGGTGCGGGGTTTTGGCGACGCCCCGTCAATCCTGCCCACGTAAACGAAACACACGAAGTCGCTATCCACTCCGAGGGTTCGGCCGTCATACGCTCCGGCAAGCCCGTCCACCACGACATCGACTCCCAATTCCTCTTGGCACTCACGCACCGCCGTGGCCGCAGACGACTCGCCCACCTCACTGCCGCCGCCGGGCATCGCCCATTCACCGGTGTCGGAACGTCGCATCAACAGAATCCGGCCATCGTCGCCGATGATGAGCATCTCCCCCGCCGCGTTCGGAGTCACCACATCCAGCGGCCCGAAGTCGGCCGGAACCAAAGGTCTGTCGTCGTTCTCGGTGGCCAGCACCGCCTCCGCCGTCTCCAAAACACGGCCCCACCGCTGCGTGTTATACGGATCGGTCGTCTTTTCCACGCCTTCCGACGCGATCGACCGCATGCGTTCGAGAATGTTCGATACCGGGGCGGGCAGATACAGCGGCGCGTCCAACACGTCACGGTCGCTACCGTCGATGATGTACCTCGTCAACGCGTCGGGGGGCGTCGTCAGATGATCGGCCGCCACCGGTGTCGTCGCGAAGGCGTCGGCGGGCACGAACGTCACATCGACCACGTAGGTCAGATAGTACGTGTGGCACATCGGTAGACCCGCCGCAACGCTGTCACAGACTCCGTGCGGCACCGGCACGATCTCCTCGTCGGGGATCACCCGACGTGCCAACTCCCGCAACGCCGTCTCGGGGTCCTGTTCATACGACACGAAACCATGTGGTGCGCCGGGGACACCGGTTTCGGGGTCCCCGACCAACATGACGCCGTCACGCTGATGGCTGAGGATCAGGACGACCCCCAGCCGCGGCGTTGCCGGCCCGTTGACGGCACGAAACGCCGCCTCGATCTCCTCCGCCTCACGCAGGTCCACCTGGGCCAACAACCGAGCGGCCAACGACCTCAACTCGGTAAAACGCTCTGCGTCACCCGCATCCGGCCCGTAGTACAGCCCGTTGGCCGCCTCGGCCCGCAGTTCATCTGCCAACAACCCGATTCTGCGTTCCCTGGAGCCGATCACCGCTGAGGTTTCATTCATAGCGGTTCACGGTACCCATAGACAACATTGCTCGGTCACCGCAGGAAATCCCCGACCAAACGTGCCACCTCCTGCGGCGCCTGCGTCACCATGCCGTGGCCTGCATCGAATTCGGCGGTAACAAGATTCGTGCGTCGAGCGGCAAGCTTCGCCACGTCCTCACGCACTCCGGCTCGGTGAGCCGCCGTCAACTCCTTGAGGTGATCGGGGACGCCCGCCAGGTCATGAGCCGCCGACACGAGCAAAACGGAACATCAACCTTCGCAACGACCGGTAGACAGTCGACGAACCAGTCCGATCGGCGGACGGCCTCGACCGTGGCCGCCGAGACCCGCAGGTAGGCCCGGTCGTCACGAACCCGAACCGCACGAGGTGACATGGCGGCGACCGCCGCGTCCGGTAGCGGGGCCGCCATCGCAGCCGACTGGGCGTCGAACATCGCCGCAAGTTCGGCGAGAGCCTCATCACGACGGTCGTCGCTCATACCCCGATAGTTCCTGCCGCCCAGCGAGTGGCCCACGATCGCGGGCCGGTCGAGGCCGCACCGTTTCGCGACGGCGTGCAGGTCTGCGAGAACCGCATCCAGGTCCCACTCGGCGTCGTCGGAGTGGCCGTGGCCGCGTAGATCCATGGATACGAGACGAAATCCGGCGAGGTGAGGTGTCAGTGGTGTCCAATCGTCGAGAGTCCCCCCGAGGCCGTGAATCAGCATCAAGTCGGGTCCGATACCTCCGTGGTCGCGAGCGGCGATCGCGATGTCGCCGTGTTCCACGTACATGTCAGTGATGTGATCGTCTCGCATGTGTTCCCCTCAGGCGACGGCGAATCGACGCGGACGTCACTCCCCCACTCGAGTGGCGTTCGAGCTTGCCGCGGGCCAGCAGGTCTGCGACTCCCTGGCGGCTGATGCGCAGCATCGCCGCCGCCGTGGCCTGCGGAACCGACTCCACCGACGGATGCCCGGACCGGCTCGCCACCGCGCGGCCCAGTGGAGTCCCCCACCAGGCGTGAGGTGGGTCGAATGCGGTGTCGCCCGGGTACAACGCCGCGACGAGGCGCACGACGGCGGCGGTCGCGGTGGCGTCGTCGCCGTCGAGTAGCTGAGCCGCCCAGGCTTCGGCGTTCACCTCGAGCCGACTGCGCACCGGCTCCACCGCGTCGGCTTGATCGGCCAACAGGATCTCGAGCGGATCGAGGAATCTGACCCGCAGAAGCCGACGCAGGTCTGCGACGAGTTCGACATGGGTTGTTGTGTCCATGGCGGACCCTAGCGCTACTTGACAGCCACCGTCAAGGAGTAGGGCGTCTACCTATTTCCGGGCTGTTCCCTCCGTACCGCCAACGGAAGTGAGAACGTCACGTCCTCCACCACGGCGATGTCCTCCTCCACGACCACCGGACCGAGACCACCCAGGAACGTCACGACGGCCTCGACCAGGTGAGGTGGCGCCGAAGCCCCCGCGGTCAACCCCACAACCGAAACACCCTCCAGCCAGCGGAGGTCGATGTCGTCGACATCCTCGATCAAACGGGCTTCGGCACCGGCACCGTCGGCCAGCTCCACCAGACGCCGCGAATTCGACGAATTGGCCGACCCCACCACCAGAACCAGCTGCGCACGATGCGCGACGCGCGCCAACGCCGACTGACGATTCGACGTGGCGTAACAGATGTCCTCCACCGCCGGCCCTCTCAAACGGGGGAACCGTTCACGCAACACGGCGATGATCCGTTCGGTCTCCGACACCGACAACGTCGTCTGTGTCACATAGGAGACCCGCTCCGGGTCGGGAACGGTCACGGTCGCCGCATCGGTCTCGGATTCAACCAACACGATCGAACCGGGCGCCTCCCCCATGGTCCCCGTCACCTCGTCGTGCCCGGCATGACCGATCAACACCACGGTGTCCCCGGCGGCCGCAAACCGACGCACCTGACCGTGCACCTTCGCCACCAGCGGACACGTCGCGTCGATGACGTCGAGTCCCCGTCTCGCCGCGTCGTCACGTACCTGCGGCGCGACACCGTGCGCCGAGAAGACGACACACGCACCGTCCGGCACGGCGTCCAGCTCGGAAACAAAGACCGCGCCCTTGGTCTCCAGCTCGGCTACGACATGTGTGTTGTGCACGATCTGCCTGCGCACGTACACGGGTGCTCCATATCGAACCAATGCGAGTTCGACGATCTCGATGGCGCGCTCCACCCCCGCACAGAAAGCTCGAGGCGAGGCCAACAACACGGTTCGTGGGGACATTGACGAAACTCCTCGACTCGGTCGGTGACAGGGCGACGACAATCGACTTAATGGTCGCGGCAGGTGACCAGCCGCGCCAACGCCTCCAGTTCCGCCGTCGACCGTCGGTTCAGGCCGCCGTTTCGCAGCCGCTCGACGGCTCGCTCCAGCAGAGCATCGGCCTCCCGACCCGACCATAGGCGACCGCCGGCCGCCACGATCAGGTCAGCCGCCACGGCACGGTCGGCCGGGCTCAATTCACCGTCGCGGTAATACAGGCGAGCGAGTCGTCGTCCATGAGGGGTCGCCGAATTCAACGCCGCCACGACCGGCAGCGACTTCTTGCGGTTGTACAGATCCGAATGCGCCGGCTTGCCCGTCACCACCGGGTCACCCCAGATACCCAGAAGATCGTCGACGAATTGGAACGCCAACCCGAGTTCCGAACCGAAGGTGCGCAACAACGCCACCTGGTCACGGTCACCACCGCCGAACAACGCCCCCAGGGCACACGCGCCACCCAACAACGCACCCGTCTTGGACGCGGCCATGGCCACACACTCCTCAACGGCCACGTCGCCTCGCCGTTCGAAGGCCATGTCGACGCTTTGCCCGTCGATCAGTTCCTGAATCGTGGCGTTCAACAGCCGCACCCCCTCCACGGCACGGGGGTGGCCGTCGGCCGCCACGACGTCCATCGCCAGCGTCGACAGTGCGTCACCGGCCAAAATCGCCTCGCCCTCACCGAACACCGTCCACGCCGTGGGTCGATGGCGACGTGTCACGTCCCGATCGATCACGTCGTCGTGCAGCAGCGAAAAGTTGTGCACCAACTCGACGGCGGCCGCCGCCCGTACCGCCGCAGGCCCCGCCTCGCCGACGGCCTCGGCGCACACCAACGCCAACGTCGGTCGGATTGCCTTCCCGCCCGGCTCCTCCACAGTGCACCCCTCGGCATCCCACCAGCCCAGGTGATAACCCGCGATGCGACGCATCGTGGGCCCCAACGTGTCGACGGCGTCACGCAGAACCGGTTCGATTCGCCGCCTAGCCGCCCGGATCACCTCGGCTGCGGTCCGGCTTTCGGCTATGTCCGTCGTGGTCATGTCCATCCTTCTTCGCCGACAAACGGAAAAAGCCGGATGGTTTGCTCCACCCGGCCGTCAATGATCAGCCGTATCGACCGATCTCGACACTCTCCAACATCCCCAACGCATCGGGCACAAGGGTGCCGACCGGGAACGACCTGATGGCCTTCTCATCCGTCCTCGTGAAACGCATCGACAGACCCGGCCGGTACCCGTCGGGGGCGCCCGTCTGACGTAGGCGGACCACGCCCTCATCGTCGTCGACGCCATGCAAGATCGGCAGGCCTTCCGGTTCCGGTGGGATCGTGCGCCCCCGGGGACCGGCATCGGCAAACGAGCTCCACCGGTCTCCGACGGTGTGAGTGAGACGACGGTGCCCGCGATAAACGCCGCTGGTCCGCACCCACTGTCGGATCTTCACCGGCCATCGCAACGAAATGCCCTGCCTCCGCGGAATCGACTTCGTCGTGGCCGGGTTTCTGACGGTGGCGGTGGACAAGCTCCGATTCTTTGGTTCGGTCTCCACTGCGACAGGCATGGTCGTCCCCCGTATATATCGAGTCGGGAAGCACCGGCCGGTCATGGCCGGGGTGCGCACCGAACAGTAGAGCGTCACCGGGTCACGACTTGACAGCACGCGCCGACAACAGCGCCAATTTCTGCTTTGCTAAATCTTGCGGCCCAACAGATGGACGTATGTCGCCGTTCGGCGCGAAACCTCGCGGTTCTTCCCCCCCACCGCTTCGGTGCCATAGCCTTCACTCATGAGCGATCTCGACATCCGGCCGACCGTGCGGGAATGCGGCGGCCGCGCCGACGTCACGGCACAACCCGTCCGGGAACTGTTGACCGGGCGTGACATGCCCCTGGGAGAAAGCACGGTGGTGCGGCGTCTGCTCCCGACTCTCGGACGCCGCATGATCGGAGCATGGTGTTTCGTGGACCACTACGGTCCCGACGACATCGTCGACAAACCGGGTATGCAGGTGCCACCACACCCGCATACCGGCCTGCAAACGGTCAGTTGGCTCCGGCAAGGCGAGATTCTCCACAATGACAGCCTCGGAAGCAGCCAGGTCCTCACACCCGGCGCCCTCGGATTGATGACCGCCGGCCGAGGCATATCGCACTCCGAACAGACGCCACGCTCCCACGCGCCGCTTCTGCACGGTGCTCAACTGTGGGTGGCGCTACCCGACGAACACCGCCACGTCGCACCCGCCTGGGAGTACCACCAGGGCACTCCGGTCGATCACGGGTCGGGAGTGACGTCGACGGTGATCCTCGGCGAGTTCGCGAACGTCACCTCACCCGGTACGACGTATTCACCGTTGGTCGGGGTGGCGCTCGACGTCGCCGGAGGGACTTCCACGAACCTGCCGTTGGAACGCGACTTCGAGTACGCGGCGCTGGCCATGCACGGGCGCGTCGATATCGACGGTGTACCCGTGGAACCGGGAAGTCTTCTCTATCTGGGCAGCGGCCGCAGCCGACTACCCGTAGAGGCCACACACGACGGTGCCGTCATGCTGTTGGGTGGAGAACCCTTCGAGGAGAAGCTCCTCATGTGGTGGAACTTCATCGGGAGGACCGACGACGAGGTCCGGCGGTACCGCGACCAGTGGCAACAACGGGACCCGCGTTTCGGTGAGGTCGACTCGTACGACGGGGCACGCCTGTCCGCGCCACCGTTCCCCGACCTTCCGTTGAAGCCGCGCGGCCGTACCAGGTAAAACGGCCCGTGGTCGTCGTGCCGACGGACCGACACGACGACCACGGTCACGCACTCTCGTCGGCCGACGCCGGATGCACCGCGACCCCCGAGGAATCCAACGCCAACGCCGCGTAGACCGCCGAACCGTCGGAGCGAACGTCCTCGCCGTCGAAAACGTGAGTGACCCGACCGTTGTCCAGTACGCACAACTTGTCGGCGACCGCGATCGGCCACCGTGGTTGCGGGGCCGCCAGAACGATCGCCATACCCGACCGCGCCAACCGCGACACGGTTTCCTGGATCTGTTGCACGACAACCGGTGCGAGGCCTTCGGTCGGCTCGTCCAGCAGCAGTACCCGTGGCCCGGTCAACAGTGCTCTCGCCACGGCCAGCATCTGCTGTTCACCACCGGACAACTGTGCGCCGCGACTACGTCGTCGCTGCGCCAACCGGGGAAACATCTCCCAAATACGATCCGGCGTCCACTCGCTGCCGCGCCGCCGGGAGATCGCGATGTGCTCGGCAACCGTCACGGTGCCGAAAACCCTGCGTCCCTGCGGCACGTAACCGATACCGGCCCGAGCGCGGCGGTGAACGGGCCAACCGGTCACCACCCGGGAGTCCCACCGCACCGTGCCCTCTGCGGGCAACAATCCGGCGATCACCTGCATCAACGTGGACTTACCCGCACCGTTGTGCCCGACCACCGCCGTGATCTTCCCCGGTTCCGCGGTCAGGTCGACGTCGTGTAGCACGGCGCCCCCCTGATATCCGGCCGTCACGGCTTCCAGCTCAAGCAGACTCATCAGTTGTCCCCAGATACACCTCGGCAACCCGCGGATCGGCGGCGATCTCGGCGGGAGTGCCGGTGGCCAATTCACGTCCTTCATGGAGCACCGTCACGTCGTCGGCGATCGCGGTGACCACGTCCTGGTGGTGCTCAACCAACAGGACGGTCAAATCCTCGGGGAGGCCGCGAAGGCACTCCACCAGCGCCTCGGTGTCGGAGTCGGTCAGCCCCGCCGCCGGTTCGTCCAATAGCAACAGACGAGGTTCACTCATCAACGCCATCGCGATCTCCAGCAGCCGCCGACGACCGTGCGACAGTTCACCCGCCACCGTCTCGGCGTCATCGGCCAGCCCCAACGTGTCCAGTTGTCTCATCGCCTCGGCTGCCAGATACCGGCGTCGCGCAGCGGGCTGCCACCGGTATTGCGTCCGATGTGGTCTCGCTGCCGTCGTCAGATTCTCCAGACACGTGAACGTGTCCAGCAGCGCGGGCGTCTGGAAGGTCCGGGCGATCCCCCGACGGGCACGCCGATGGGATGCACGGCGCGTGATGTCGACGCCGTCGAAGCGAATTCGACCGGAGGTCGGTTTCACCGCCCCGGCGATCATGTGCAGGACCGTGGACTTACCGGCACCGTTACAACCGATCAACGCATGCCTGTCGCCCTGCGCCACGGTGAAGGAGAACCCGTCGACGGCGTGGACGCGCCCGTAGTGACGGACCAGGTCGTCGACGACGAGAAGTTTGCTGTTCATGTGGCCCCTCCTCTCTTCAACCGCATCAGGCCGACGCGTCTCATCGCACCGGCGAAACCGTCCGGCAGCAGGTACACAACCGCGATGAACAACAATCCGAGGACCAGCGGCCCATGCTCGGCGACGGACGTAGAGGCCCAGTCCCGAATCATCAGCACCAGACCGATCCCGAAAACGGCGCCGTTGAGGGAACTCGCGCCACCGATCACCACGGCCATCAAAACCAGCGCCGATATCGTGAAGTTCGCATCCGCCGGAAAGACCATGCGTTGACTCGACGCCATCAACGACCCGCCGATACCGGCGACCGCCCCGGCACCCACGTATACGCCGACCAGGTAGATGCCGACGCGGTGCCCGTCGGCACGCATCCTGGCCTCGTTGTCACGGATTCCACGGATGAGTCGCCCCGGTGTGGCGGCCGTCAACGCCGCCACGATGCCGACCACCACGACCGCCACGCCGAAGCAGTACCAGTACATGGATTCGGGATCGACCATCGGGTCGGACCCGAAGAAGAACCGGGTGGCGTCATATCGACCGGTTCCGTCGGTGCCGCCGCTGACACTGGTCCAGCGTTGCATGACCTCATAGGTCAACTCACCGATCGCCAACGTGAGCATCAGAAAAACCACGCCGCGGGTACGCACCACCGCCGGGCCCAACACCAGACAGAAGATCGCGGCGGCCGCCGCAGACGCCAGGACCAACAAGGGTCCCACCGTGAGACCGGCGCGGATCAACACGACCGTGGTGTACATGCCGACGGCGTAGGGAGCGACCTGTCCCAGGCTGGGCAGGCCGGCGTTGCCTGCGAGGATCGCGACACTGACGGCCAGCAGTCCGAGCGCGAGCACCTCCGACAACGACATCAACGTGTACGCGTCCAACACGAATGGCATGCACGCCAAGACGATCACGACGACAACACTGAACAGACGGGCATCCAGCAGACGCCCCGGCGTCAGATTCTTCAATGGACTAGGCCGAGTCATGTGCGACCTCCCAACAGCAACGGTGGGGGTTTTCGCACCAACAGGGCCACCGCCATCGCGCCGAACAACAGGTACGGGGTCCAGTCCGGTGCCAACGCGACACCGAACGTGTGGACCTGCCCCACCGCGAGAGCCGCGATAAAGGCGCCTCCGACCGACCCCAGTCCGCCCACCACCACGATGATGAGCGACTGCATGAGCACCACGTTGGCGGTGTTCGGGCCGGGGCCGAGAATCGGTGCGCCCAAAGCGCCGGCCAGTCCGGCCACGGCGCCGGCGACGGTCAAGACTCCGCCGAGAACGAGGCGGGGGCTGGTCCCGATCGCCGCGACCATCTGTCGATCGTCGACCATGGCGCGGACCAGGGCCCCGACACGACTTTTCGTGATGATCAACCAGCCGACGATCGCCAGGATCGATGCGAACCCGATGAACAACAGGTGGTAGGCGGAGTAATGGTGCCCTCCGATCGTGACCGGGCCGCTGAGCGCATCCGGTAGGACGGGACGTTTGTAGGAGGCACCGAAGGCCACCACAAGAAGATGCCCCACCACCAGCGATATACCGAAGGTCAACAGAGCCTGAGCCATGTGACCGCGTTTCGCCAACGGCGCCACGGCGACCGACAGTCCACTGCCGAACAGCGCTCCGGCGAGTGCTCCGACGAGCACGGCCAACAGCAGTCCGGTCCAGCTTCCGTCGGACATCACGAATGCGGCGTATCCGCCGACGGCAAAAAACGTTCCATGTGCCAGGTTCAGGACGTCGGCGACTCCAAAAGCCAACGTGAGTCCACTGGCAACAGTGAATAGCAACAGACCGTAGGCAAGGCCTCCGATCAGATGCGGCACAAAACCATCCAAGAAATCCACGGCGGGAAATCTCCTTGTCCGGTGAAACGGGTCGAAAACTGCACGACGACCGACGGCAGACGGTCGGAGCAGGAGTCGCGCCGACCGTCTGTGAACGATGCCGTGACGGGACGGCCTTCACGCCGTCCCGTCATCCTTTGTCATCCGCCGATCGTGGCCAATTCGTCGATAACCACGTTCGCCAGCTGCTGACCGTCCAATTGGACCTGCCGCAGATACCACTTCTGAATGGGTGAGTGGGCGTTTTCGCTGAACCGCCACGGGCCGCGAGGGCTGTCGATCTCGCCCAACGCAGCGATGGCTTCGTTGATCGCCGCGGGCGTGACCTCCTGGTCCATGGGGATCGACGCGATGGCACGGTCCAGTACCTGCGCGGCGTCCCATGCACACACCGAGTACAACGCCGGTTGGCCGGGGTGCCCGGCAGCCGACCATGCGGCGACGAATTCCCGGTTGGCGGCGTTGTCGAGGTCGGGTGAATAGTTCATGACGCTGTAGACGCCTTCAGCGTCGTCACCTTGTGCGTTCAACACCGATCCTTCGGTGATGAACGACCCGTACAGGGGAATGTCCTTCGCATCCGAATTCGCCCACTGCTTCACAAAATTGATGGCCGCCTCGCCGGCGTAAAAGGTGTAAATCGCCACTGCGTCCGTGCGGGCGATTTCTGTGAAATAAGGGGTGAAGTCGGTCGTCGCGGGGAAGGGTGTCCACAGGGCCTCGTCCTCTACGTTGGCCAGTGTGCCGCCCTCGGCGAGAAAGGTCTTGGTGAAACCGTTCAGCTGGTCGTAACCGCCCTGGTATCCCGGACCGATCGCGTACACGGGCCCGTCGATGTTCTCGACCATGTACGGCGCGATGGCGGTGCCGTTCTCCTCGGAGATCCAGCTGGTGTGCCACAAGCCCTGCAACTGGTCGGGGTCCAACGTCGGGCGTCCGCCGGAGCCGATGAGCGGCATCTCGTGTTCCTGAGCGAGAACGGAGATCTCGGCATAGGAACCACCGGCCATGACACCGGTCAAGGCACTGACCTCGTCTTGCAGAATGAACTTCTCCGCGACGTCGACCGCCGTCTCGGGGCCTTCGCCTTCGTTTCCAACCAACAACTCGACATCACGTCCGCCGAGTTTTCCGTCATGCGTGTCAAGGTAGAGCTGGAAGCCGTTGCGCATTTCCTCGCCCGGCTCCTGGTAAATACCGGTGAGCGGTGTGATCAGCCCGATCTTGACGGCGTCTGGGTTTTCCTCGCTTCCTGAACATCCGGCCAGCACCATCGTCAGCGCAGTCCCCAACAGCAGGGCGCGCCTTGGTAGTTGCTTCATGCGTTCTCCAAGTGGGGGTGGAGGGGTAGAACTAACTACATCGGTGGGAGACCGCATTGATGGGGGGTGAGGTCTCCCACCGACCATCCGGATCAGCCGTGGGTGGGCTGACCGGAACGTGGGTGTGGGGTCAGCGCCGGGCCGACCTTGTTGATCAGATCGGCCAGTTCGTGACCCACCTGTCCGATGTCGCAGCCGTGGGCCGCGAGGGCGAGCAGGCTCGCGCCGCTGGAAACGGCCATGGAGAACATGTACCCGCCGCGCATCTCGGTCAGGTTGCTGACGACGGGATCCGCTTGAAGCGAGCGGGCGGCTCCCCCGAGCAGGCTCACCAGGCCGGAGGCGATGGCCGCCAACCGGTCGGCGTCGTCAACGGCCAGGTCGTCGTTTCTGGCGACCAACAGTCCGTCGGCGGCCACGGCGATCACGTGGGTGACGTGCGGGACACGTTCTACAAAGTCGTTAAGCAGGAAATCCAGGTCAAGGTCAGTCGTCACAGCGTGGCTCTCGATCTGTTTGAGTCAGTGGAGGCAGGGCGTTTGGCGGCCAGGCCCCGGGCGTATGCCGCGTAGGTGGCCCCCACGGCGTCCGGGTCTCTGAACTCGCCGCCGGTTTGAGGTGTCGTGTTGGGAGTGATCTGGCCGGGCACCAGCTGCGCCATCGGTACCCGTGTCGGCAGTTGGCCGTCGGGAACCGCACGAGGGGGCAGTGTTGCCTGTGCCGATGCGGGATCGGGCCGATCCTGCATCGGTTCACCGGATCGATGCCGTGTCGGATCGGCCGCACCGGAGCGCCGCTGGCGCGGAATCCGGGACGTCGAATCATCGACATCGGTCCAATCGAATTGGACGATCGGCATCTCCATGGTGTCGTCCAAGTGCGACGACTCCCTTGTAGTTGGACGATTCTCCGTGATCGCCGCCGGTGCCGGCGGAATGGCGGGCCTAGGCTTCCGCTTCTTCTGCCGATCCGACTTCTGGAACAGCGGCGCCTTCTTCGGCGGTTCGATCGGCCGGTGTTTGACACCCATCTTGTCGGGCGCCTCCGCCAACAACGCCGCCGGAACGGTCACCTCGGCGATCGTTCCACCGTTCTGGCCCGGCCGCAACTGCACCCGGATGCCCCGGCGCGCAGCAATGTGCCCGACCACCGTCAGCCCCATGGAACGTACGGCCTCCAAGTCCAGAGGCGGCCGCGCCATCAAACGCTCGTTGATCGCATCCACCTGCTCGGGAGGCATACCGATGCCCTCGTCCTTGATCTGGACGATCAGTCGGTCGGCCAACAGGCGAGCGGTCACCTGGATCTGTGGCTTGGAGTAGCGGGTGGCGTTGTCCATCAACTCCGCCAGCAACTTCACCACGTCGTCCACGGCGTCCGCGCGAATCGCAACCCCCTCGTCGACCATGCCAACGTCGACACGCGTGTACTGCTCGATCTGTCCTCCGGCGGCGGTCAACACGCCCCCCACGGGCTCGTCGCCGGATCGGACCTTCGCCGGTGATGCTCCACCCAGCACCAACAACGAGTCATTCGATCGTGCAAGCAGCGTGACCAGGTGGTCGAGCGCAAACAGGCGTTCAAGCCGTTCCGGGTCCAATTCGCTGCGTTCGGCCTCGTCCAACGCGGCCGTCAAACGACCCGTCAGCGAGTGTCCTCGTCGCGCCAGGTTGACGAAAATCGCACCGATGTGGACACGCAGCAATGCCTGCTGCGCCGCCACACGCACCGCTTCACGGTGAACCTGGTTGAATGCGGCACCCACCTCTGCGATCTCGTCCTGACCGCGTACCTCCACCGGAGGTGTCATACCGTCGGCGAACTGTTCGGGAGTCAGTTCACCGAGAACCTCGTGGTCGTCAAACCGTGCCACGGCTTCGGGAAGGTCCTTTTGAGCCACCCGGTGAGCGGCATCACGCATCCGCCGGAGACCGCGCACGACCGGGCGCCCGAGCCAGACCGCCATCGTCACCGCTACGGCCACCACCAGAAAAACGGCGACGGTTTGGAGAATGGTCAGGTCACGCTGCGAATCCCGCAGCGCCGTCACCTCGGCGACGATGTCGGCGTCGATCTTGCTCTGAGCCGCCAACAGGCCGTCGCCCCGGACGCTGATCGCCTCGTTCCACTCGTCCATGTCGAAGTCGATGGATTCCTGTGGGGCCGTGCGCGCCACCTGGTCTTCCATATGCTGGCCGGCGTTGAGGTCCTCAACGCGCAACGACTCCTCCACCCAGGTCTGCCAGTGAGGCGGCGCCAGCGAGTTGAACGTGATCATCGATTCGATGCTCGATGTACGAGCTGCGGTAAAGTCTCGGTACACGTTGGACGTCAACGTTCCCGAGGCGATGGCACGCAGAATCGCCACCTGTTCGAGGCCGAGGTGCTCGGCGGCTCGTGACAGGGCGGCGGCGCCACGCAACAGATCTGCGACCTCGCCCGAGGCCCCACCGGCCTGAGCGACGGTGTCGCGATATTCGAGAAGGTCGGCAATCGTGATGCGGTAGGCGAAGACCGCCGCCGACATCGTGTGATCGGCCGCAAGCACCGAACCGCGCAACGCGTCCAGACCTTCGAGTTGAAGGTCTATGCGGTTCAAAAGCTCGCTGGTGGAGGCAGGCAGATCCGACAGTTCGGAGCGAGATTCCACATACGCCTCCACCGCCACATCCGTCGACAGTGCGACGTCGCGGTACGCGGCGAACGCGTCCTCTTCTCCGCCGGCCAGAGCGGTCGCCGCGGCGGTCCGCTCGGCTCGCAACTGCTCAATCAGCTCTCCTGCTGAGGCACTGGTAATCACCAGGCTGCGCAGACGTTCCGCCTGCAAAGCCTCTCCACCGGTGGTGAATACCGCCAATGCCGCGAAGGCGGCGACTGCCACCAGCGGTACAGCGACCAGTACACCCAGCTTTTGGGTAATCCTCACGAGGTTTGCACCATCTCCATGGCCATCATCGGGGATCGAGACGCGTCTGTTGGCACATCAGTCGCGCTCGGGTGGTCAAGGTCGCGCGCGTGAATCGAGCCTGCCAATGCACGCGCCTCCTTCCGTTCACGAACGACCGCGGAACACGGTCTACATTGGTTTATGCCTGTCCACCATGGCGGGCGACGGTTACACAAGCGCGCCAAAGCGGCACAGGGCGATGCGCTCCGTTCCAAGCAGGTGCCCAAGTGGCCTTCCTCCGCGGCGGTCGCTCCTGCGAACCGACCTGCCATACGGCCACGGCGAAAAGGGGGTGCCTTGGACAATTCCGGTTAGAGGGGCGTCATCGGTGATCGAACCTACCCGATTTGTCGTCGGGTTTGTCAACCGGCCCGTGCTCAAGATTTTGAATAGACGCTCACAAATGTCTCGAGACTTACTGCCCGGGAGGGATTATCACAACGGTTTCGGCACTCTCGATCCCTTATCGACATAGGGAATCGGACAATCGGCAGCTCACACGCAACCGCGCCAAAGGACGATCACCGACTCCTGAATTGCCACATCGACCCCCGCCCGCGACCACTCGAAAGGTGGACACAGGACATCGGCATTGCCGGACAACACCGACCGCGGGTACCAATGGGTAACAAGATCCGGCGGGGCCATAACGGGTCTACAATCGTCCTCCTTTTAAGCCGGAGGGGATTCGGCCCGCAACTTCTGAAACCCATTCCATCAAGACAACAACGAACAGATCATCACAAAACACCCGACTTGTCGGCCTCCGCCCATCAACGTTGTGACCGGAACCACCGGGAAAACGGAAACCTTCCCGTGAGCCCCCATCCTCATCGAACCGTCAATGGCGGCCAAGACCGGTTCGTCACATGGAAACGACCTCAAACGCCGTCGCCGGCCGGTTCCCGAAACGAGCCCCCACCTGCAACGCCATGGCGGGGAGAAAATCCTCCGGCACGGCCATCGCATGGGGCCCCAGAGACTGCAGATACCTCGCATGCGCCTGCAATGAGCGGACCGCGAGATCCAGAGTGTCACCAACGTCCACCGCATGAGTCGGATACGGCGAACCGGCCACCGCAACACGACGGACACCGCTCCAAGGCGGAGAGGCGATGTCGGTGAACAACCACCGGTTCGCCGCGTCCCGTACCGCGTCGATCGTCGCTTTACCCACGTTGCGGTGATCGGCCATGTTCAACGAACCCGGCCCCCAATGAGCATGATGATTGATCGTGACGACCAGCTCGGGACGGTGCCGACGAATCGCCTCGGCGATGTCACGGCGCAGCGCGATCGACTCCTCGATGAGCCCGTCGGGGTGATCCAGGAACTCGACGTCGGAAACCCCGACCACCGCCGCCGATTCGATCTGCTCGGCGACCCGCAGCGGACCCGCCTCCTCGGGAGGAACGTCGTCCATGCCGGCCTCGCCCTTGCTGGCCAACACATATCCGACCCACCGGCCCATACGGGTCCATCGAGCAACGGCAGCGGCCGCGCCGTACTCCATGTCGTCAGGATGCGCCACCACGGCCAGCGCACGCGACCAGTCGTCTTCGGGGAACGTCTCCAACGGTTCGGATTCGGTCATCACCTCAGACTAGGGGTTGTCCGTCGGCCGTATCAGTCACTGAACGGATCCGGGTCTGTTCCCGGCAACCACGAATTCCCCGGCTCCACCCACCCGTGCCTCTTCAACATTTTGCGGGCGGCACGTTCGTACCTGCCCACGAGACGATCGACATACAAAAGCCCGGCGAGATGGTCGGCCTCGTGCTGAAGGCACCGTGCCAGGTATCCGGTGCCCTCCACCGAAACCGGCGCACCGGTCTTGTCCACACCGGTCACCTTGGCCCACACGGCGCGCTTGGTCGGGTACCGCTCCCCCGGGACCGAGAGACAGCCCTCGTAATCGTCGTCAGGGTCCGGCATGTCACGTGACGGCGCGATATCGGTTTCCAGCACCGGATTGATCACATGCCCACGGTGGGTGCCGGTCTCGTCCACGAGGTCGTAGACGAATACCGCTCGAGGGTCGCCCACCTGGTTGGCGGCCAACCCCGCTCCGTTGGCGGCGGTATTGGTTTCGAACAGGTCGTCGACGAACGTCGCCAACTCCTCGTCGAACTCGGTCACCGGAACGGCGGCGGTCGCCAGCCGAGCGTCACCGGCGATCAGTATCGGTCGTATAGCCATGCGTGCAGAGTAAACGGACACCCACCGAAAGCCTCCGGGTACCGACCACCAAACCTCGACACGAGACGAAAACACCGGCTTATCGGGTTTGTCGTGTTTGCGAAACTCTTCGCGGTCGAACCACCCGACAAGCCGCGCCGAAGCCGCCACCGGCAACGACAACCGTCACCGTAGGTCCATAGACGATGGTCGACTACAGGCCATACGGGACCGCGGCGAGTACCTGGCGCAAAACGTTAAAACCCGCTATGCTTTCGGTCATTGTGACGCCCACACAATCACCGACTTCCCACATGGCGAATACGCTTGAATCATAGAACCGACAACGGTTTCAAATTTGTGATCGGTCACAGTTTTGGCCTGACAGGTTTGCCATCGCATCCAATTTACTTCTCCTGTCGGCTTCCCCATCATGGTGACAGGCCATCGTCACACGCAGGAGTCACCATGCATCGCCGCACTTTCGTCAACGCGGTCACTGCGGACGGTGTCGTCACCGTCGTCGGCAGTCTGTCGGGGGCACAGGCCGTCACCTACAAAACCACCGACGCCACGGAAAGCCCGTACGGCCCCCTACTGGCTCCCGATGCGAACAACATCGCTCTGCCCGACGGCTTCACCAGCCGTGTCATCGCCCGGTCCACCCGCCCGATCGGCAACATCCTGTGGCACGCCGCACCGGACGGAGGAGCCTGCTTCAGCACCGACGACGGATGGATCTACGTATCCAACTCGGACCTGCCCCTGGTCGGTGGCGCATCGGCGATCCGTTTCAACGTCGACGGGTCCGTCGACGACGCGTACTCCATCCTCACCACCACCAGCCTGAACTGCGCGGGAGAGGCCACACCGTGGAAGACCTGGCTGTCCTGTGAGGAGATCTTCCGCGGCAAGATCTTCGAAACCGATCCCTACGGCGCCCGTGAGCCCGTCGAACGACTCGCCATGGGACGTTTCAAACACGACGGCGCCGCGTGCGACCCGGATCGCCGCGTCCTCTATCTCACCGAGGCCGAGGCCGACGGCTGCCTCTACCGATTCAGCCCCGACACCTGGGAAGATCTCGGCGCCGGCACGCTGGAGGTCCTGTGCGGAAGCCATGAGGCCCCTGTGTGGCGCGAAGTCCCCGATCCCGCACCGACTGCCCTACGGACGCAGACCCGGCACCAGGTCGACGACGCTCTGCATTTCAACGGCGGACACGGCTGCCGCTACGACGCCGGAATCTGCTACTTCACCGCAACGGGCGAGGGCACCGTCTGGGCCTACGACGCCGACGGTGAAACGATGACCACCGTTGACGACACATCAGGCGGTTTCAGTGAAACCGGTACGGTCACCGGCGACTCGTACACCGCCGAAACAGCCGGGGACATGGGCATCGACATCGTTGTCGGGGACGGCCGCGCCGTCCCGGTTCTACGCATTGAAGGCCACGACGACTCCGAGATCACCGGTCCCGCCTTCTCCCCCGACGGCACACGCCTGTACTTCTCGTCGCAGCGCGGCGCCTCCGGTTCCACTGTCGGCACCGACGGCGTCACCTACGAGATCACCGGACCGTTCCGACACTGAACCCGGGCCCGCGCGGCACACAACCGACCGAGGCGGCCATCGCCCGTTGTCCACAGGCTGCTCATCGGCCACAGGGAGACGTTTAAACGGTTGCCTCGGCACGGTCTATCCAGATAGGATAAACCCAGATGGGGAGGAGGCCGGTGGCCCTACGTGAAGGCGCACTTTTCACGATCTCCCACCCACCACGAGGTCGCACCCACCGCAGTCCGGTTCGGCACACCCCGCCGGTCGAGAGAACTACCGTTTCCGAACACACCTCGACCGGGCCCGGTGCGTCCCGCGCCGAGGCAGCCGCACTCCGCCCCGGTGAGGGGACCGGGCCCGAACCCGAGTGGGCCGGCTCGTCTCCGCCGGGCGACGGCTCGGTGCCTGTTCATCTCAGCTGTGGTCACAGGCGAACCGCCCCAGGATGATCCGATGTCGTCCATGAACCCTCGCCACGGGCTGCCGCCGCACCAAAAAAGTCGGCCCGCCTGTCACATCGACAGGCGAGCCGACCACATTGAGTGCGGTTCACCGACCATAACGGTTTCGGGGGGAGGGATACGCCCGGTGAAACCGCACCGTCAACCCGTCGCGGGCGGGCCGCCAACGACACCGGAGGGTGCCGCGTCACCGTCCCACGCCATCTCGTCTTCGGTGAGCCAGGTGCGGTGACCCGACTCCTCCTCCTTCTGCTGACCGCCGCGCATGCCGCCCATCATGCCGGGGCCCATCATGCCGCCGCCCATGGGCCGACCGCCGCCGGAGGCCGAAGCCGGTGCCGCCTTCGCGGCTCCGGCTGCTCCGCCCATGCCCATCCCCATACCGGCCATGGGCACCGCGCCCATACCGCCACCCATGCCGGGCCCGCCACCGGTAGCCAGTGACAGTGCCGGAGGCGGTCCGACCATACCGGCCGGTGCCGCACTGGCAAGGCTGGTTTCGGGAGGGGCGTTGGGGTCGGTCAGTTCGGTTTCGGGCTCGGGCAGAGGCTGGTAGTCCGGGTGGTCGGGGTCGGGCAGTGGACCGTTACCGTCCCAGCCCGGAACTCCCCCGTTTCCGCCGTCGGGTCCTCCGGGGAGACCGGGTAGAGCAGGCAGGCCACCGTTGCCGGGTACGTCGCCGATCACGCCGGACGGGAAGTCGTCCGGGTTGAAGGCGTCGTAAATGTAGCGACCTGTTTCGACGATCTCGCGCAGGTCCTGCAAACGGTCCAACCAGTCCACAGGAGAGACCTTGCCGGCCTCTTTCCCTTCCCGTGGTTGAGCTTCCTGTTCGTTGCCGGCCTTGGGCAGTTGTTCGGGGGCCCGGGACGGCTCCCTCCAGTAGCTGCTGCGGTGGCTGGTGTAGCTACCGCCCAGCTGGTGCAGAAGCGCAGTCAGCGGCGCGATGGCGGCAGCACGGCTGTAAGGGTTGCTTCGGGCGGCGTTGATGATGGCCAGAGCCTGCGGTTTGATCGTGCTCGCCATCATGGACATTTGACTCAAACCGTTGGCCATGTTCGTCATATCGGTCGACAGCGACATCGCGAAGTCGATGATCGCCTGCATGGCGCGGTAATAGGAGTCGGCCGCCGGGCCGGACCAGAACTGCTTGAGTATGTCAACGTTTCTGATGAGCTCTTCGGCCAACTGTCTGGCCTCGGCGGCGCCGGACAGCCAGTTGGCTTGGGAACTGTTGGCCGATGGCGCGGGGTTAACCCCTTGGAAGTAGGCCTCAAGTTGCCAGAATGAAGGCATGACCTAGTCCTTTCGCACTTCTCGGATGATATTGGCCAGCGGTCCCATGAACGTGGTCATGTTGCCGACGGCGTTCTTCTCGGTCTTACGGTAGTTTCGAATGAGGACGGTGGTCTTCTGGTTCGCGACCATCACCGCTTGACGCAGCAGGGCAAGGCGTTCCATGTACTGTCCACGCAGGCGGTCGTGGTCGGAAATGACCTGCACCGCCTGTGAGAACTGACCGAGGCCCTGGGCCGAGGCCGGTCCGACTTTTGCGTGGGCGGTACCGGCGCGGGCGTCGAGCCGGTTGAAAGTCGGTTGGAAGTCCTCGATGGCGTCAACGTCGACATCGATGCGGCCGTCAGGAGATGGGGGCATCGGTTCCTCCAAACAAGTCATGCAAAGCGTTTTGCGACCGGATGCGCCAAGCTTAGTACAAATTCGAGAAATGTGAATATGGCGGGCGGGCCAATATCCGGGGACACGGTTTCACTGCACAAAACCCAACGCCGAAGCCTGACTCAAATCCGGTCCCGTCGCCAACAGATCCAGCAGTTCAGACGGCACAGGAGTGGGTTCAACGCCACCGTACCCGAACGCGTCCAACACTTCCTGGGTCATCCCGAATTTCCATCCCTGATCGGTCACCAAATAGACCGTTCCGCCTTCGGCGCCGGGCGAAACCTGCGATCTGAGCAGACTTCCATAGCCTCCCGGCAGCATGACCCGGTCGGCCGTGGCCACCTCGTCGGCGCTCACCGGCGCCTGCAACGCGTTCCTCTGTAGATCCTCGGGAGACTCGACGAACGTCTCCACCGTGGTCTGTCCGTCCTCGAACACGGCACACACCGCCGAACGCTCCGACGCCAGCCCGGAAACCACCTCGGGACGATCGGTGGGGAAACCGGCGGGTTCGATCGTGGTCTTCGACTGGTTCTGGCTCACCGCCGACGTCGACAGCTCGACCTGGGTCGTGCCGATCAGCTGAGCGGTCAGCTCGCCGATGGGAGACAGACCGTCCTCGAGCAGGACGTAGTGCCGGTCGTTGTTGATGAACAGGTCTCCGATGTCGTAACCGGCCCCGTCCAGTTGCCGCCCCGAATCCCCCTTGTCGGGGATGGAAACGGACAGCTCGGGACCGGTCTCCAAAGCGTTGACGAACACCGAGTCCACCGACAGAACCTGTTCCCCGTCGGCGCCCAAGGCAGGCAACGACGACTCGTCGGGCACCAGGAATTTCGTATCGCCCAATATCAGGTAGATGTCCCCACTCGACTTGGCCAGAAGACCGCGCTCTCCCAGATCCTCACCACCGGGCAGAGACATACCCACGACGATGTGACTGTCCCGCTGAAGTGCGTCGATGTGGTTGGGCGCAGAACAGGTAAACCACGGGGCCGCGACGAACCGGTCCGGTTCGGGCAGCGCGTCGGGCGCACCGGGGATGCCCAGCATGCCACCGCGAGGGGTGTCGGCCAGTGAACTTTGGTGCACGGTGTAGACCTCGCGGTCTCCACTGGAGACGATGAGCAACGCCGACGCATAGTTTTGAACCGGGTGCAACAGCCCGTCGTAGTACACGAATCGGGCTCCGGTCTCCTCCTCGATGACGACCGCACCGTCGACCTTCCACGATTCGGCGCCACCCGGCCAGATCAACCCGACGATCCAGAATCCTGCAAACACCAATGCGGCGATGGCCGTGGATGCCACAGTCGCCAATGCCAACCGTCGCATGGGCAGGTCGAGGGTCTCCGGCTCACCCGACACCATGGCGGAGATGATGCGCCGCACGATGAATCGATGAGCCTGCACCTGTTCACGTCGAGTACGCATACCGCGAGCTCCTCCAAGAACCGGTAGACGGGGGGTTCGGGGAAGCCTACCGGCAAATCGATTTGGTCTAGCATGGCAGAACGCCTCAACGCTTGAAGGACGCACCATGACGACGCCCCCGGTTTACACCACTCGGCAACGCGGCCGGATCGGCCTGGTGACGCTGCCACAGGTGATCTTCGTTGAAGTGGTTCTCGCTGCTCTCCTGTTCATCCCGGGGCTGTCCCCGATATGGATCGGCGGCATCATGATCGCCGTTCTCCTGGTGACCTTCGGGTTTCACCGCAGCCAGCTGTGGAGCGTGCATCTAGCGCGCCTGGTCAGGTTGCGGCGACGCCGACGCCTCGACCAAGCCGAGGCCGAGCTGACGCCGGGTCCCACACTGGAAATGGACACGATCAGTGAACGCGGCACCCACCTCGGGGTGGCCTTCGACGGCACCGGGTGGTTCGCGGGCTTGAGCATCGGCACCGACGCGCCGCCTCACGCCATCTTCGCCGTCCTCAGCGACCTACTGCAATACAACGGAAACCCGATAACGTCGGTGCAGCTGGTCACCCACTCCATGGCGAAAACGACGCCGCCGCGTAAATCCAGTTGGTTCCTCGTTCGGTTGGACGTCCGGGACGCTCCCGACGCGGCCGCCGCTCGTGGTGGCGGGGTCGTCGGTGTCCACCGCGCCCTGTCGGGGACCGTGGGACGTCTCATGAAAGGTGCGTCCCGCATCGGAGTCACCATGTACCCGTTGGACGCCGAAGACCTCCACAACGCGCTCCGGTTCTCCCTCGACGGCGGTGAAGCGACGGACGAACCCGTCACCGAACGCTGGGGTGCCTGGCAACACGGTGAACTGGAACAGGCAACGTTCCTGTGGCACGGACGGCCACGCGACGAGGAGACGGCCGAGAAGTTCTGGGAGGGCACCATGTCCCTTCCCGCCGATTTCTGTGCCTTCTCGATTGCGCTACGCCCGGCCAGCAACCGTCCCAACGAAGACCGGCGCATGGTCAGCTGCCTCATCCGCCTCGCCGCCGACTCCGAAACCCTCGGCGACATCGGTTGGGACCTGACCCGGCTGGCACGTAAACACCACGTTCGGCTGCGCCGATGTGACGGCGTTCAGGGCCCCGCCGCCTATGCGTCCGCCACCAGCGGAGGCTTGTGGTGACCATTCAAAACAGTGCAGGTGACTATGCCATGACCAGCGACAACAACCCGACCGTCGCCCAACCCGAGCTTCCCGGCGTCGCCAACCTCGAGCCGCCCAAAGACCTGTTCACGGAGCCGGAGCCGGAGCAGAAACCGTCCATCGAGCCGGTGCCCGAATCGAAAAATCGCCCCGCCCCGCCGCCAGAGGATCAGGTGGTCACCGAGGCCCCGCCCAGACCGAGCCTCATCGCCGATCACGCCGACTGGCGCGACGTCGACGACGACCCGTGGCAGGCAGATGAAGATGCGCCGCCGCCGGTCATCGGTAGCTGATCAACGGCAGGCTCGGCTCGTATAGGTACCGGCCGCGTGACTATCCGGGCCAGCTTCCGGTCAGTTTGCGGACTCCGGTGGCCCCGGCCCGGTCGAACAGGGCCTTGATCGTGGCGAACACCGCGCCTTGAAGCGCCGCCGACGCGAGGATCTCCCCCCACGTACGTTCCTCGTCCAGTGCGTCCGGTGGGTCGCCCTCATCCGAGGCTGCCCGCCACACGCGTTTCACGATCATTCCGGCCAGCCAACCACCGGCCGTGCCCATCAGCAATCCGATCGGCCGATACAGCAGCTTGTTCATCCTCTACACCACCGTTTCCGTCCGAGGCATCGCGCCCGACACCTGGCTTCGGTGTTACCCGTGGAATCACGTGGCCAAACGGATTCTCCGCAGTGGTCGACGTGTGAGGCGTGCAGGTGCAGACGGGCCGGCGCCGTCTGTCACGACCGTGGTTGGCGCCCTCAGGTGTGAGCCGTCGCCACCCGGGCCCCACCCGGGCAAGACACCAAAACAGCTAGGCAAGCCGGTCTGTAACGCCGCCCGGGGATGTCCGGGTGGCGGGATTTATCCGTTGATGGTGCGGACCCACCAATAGGCTCCCCACACCCAGAGGGTGATGGGGACGACGGCGATGAAGAAGATGATTTCGAAAATGTCGACCATCCGGCCCCAGATGGGCGAGATGCGTTTTCCGGCTATGCCGAGGACGTAGCTCAAAGCTATGACGCCGAGGGCGACCAGGGCTATGAGTACGTCGATGAAACGGGCGTCTGCGTCGCCGTAAGTCCAGACGGAGAGGATCAGGCTTCCGACGCCGATCATTCCGGCCATGAGGAACGGGATGCGTTGGCGGACGGTGAGGAAGATCCGGGCACGCATCAGAAGCAGGACGGATAGGAGAGCCGCCAGGAGGGTTGCCGGGAAAGTGTTGTGGAGGGCGAGGAAGAAAGCGGAGACACCCGCGACTATTGCTGCGGCGGTGAGCATTCCGGCGAGATGTTGGTCCGCGCGTTCGCTTCGGGTTAGGGCGAGCTCTCCATCCACTTTCAGGGTGTCGGACCGTAGTTGTTGAGGTGACCTGGGAATGGTCGGCATGGGTAGACGCGCCACGCGGAACGACAGCATCGGCATGGCGGGCATGAGCCCCAGGTAGACGGCGGAGACGGCTGCGCCGGCTTCGGCGGGTGAGGCTTTGACGTAGGTGCACAGTGCTGCGGCCCCGGTGAGGCCGGCTGCGGTGACGGCGATGGATTGAAATATGGGTGCCGATTTCGGTACGCCTATGCCTGCGGCCACGGCGAAGACGGCTGCGGATGCGGCGCCGACCATGATGCGCGGGGCGTTGAGGTCGACGATACCGGGGAGTTCTCCGAGGGCGAGGGTGCCTCCGACGAATCCGTAGGCGGCCGACAGGGCGCCGACGACGGTGGCTTCGGTGACCTGTCCGAGGGCTCGGGCGAAGACGAACGCCGCGCCCAGGAGGGCGATCGCGAGCCCGAATGCGGTCCACATCGCTGCCGTGGAGCCGGTGAAGAGTGTGGCGGCGGCTCCGGCGGTGAGCCCTGCGGCCCCTACACCGATGCCGAAGAGCCGGCTGGTTTCGGTGCTCCATTTGCCGACGCGGTCGCTGCTGGCAGTGGCCATGGCGTCGATGACGTCGTCGAACACGGCTTCGGGGCCGACGTGACTGACGGGACTAAAGTAGAGTTCTTCGCCGTCGACGATGTTGAGTTGAGCGGGTGTCAGGTCGGCGTCGAGGGGTGCTCCGCCGAGTCGGGTGAGAACCCATCCGCCTGCTGCGGCTCCCTCTTCGACGACGTCTTCGCCCCCGGGGCCGTCGGCGGCGTGTTGAAGAAGATCGGATTGAAGTTCGCACAGCCGCACGTTGTCGGGTAGTGCGACGTCCATTCGGGTGTTGGGAGCCACGACGGTGACCCGGCACAAACGGTCGGTTACGGTCATGGGCTAAACCTCCGCGCGGGATCGCTTCAGCGACGAATTCAAATTAATGTGCTGTCGTCAATCTAATACCAAATCGTCTTGCATATGATGCAGCGGTCCGCCCTCACCGAAGGACCCCATCATGAGTCGGATCATTTTCACCCGCCCACCCCGTCGCAAGGGGCCGGCGATGCCCAGCGGCGACCTGCTCCTCGAACCACCTCCCGACCTGCCGGTACCCGCTCAACGCAGCATGGGGCAGATGCTCATGATGCTGCCGATGCTGGCCATGATCGGTGCGATGGTCTTCATGTATGCCAGCCGCGGAGGCGGCATCATCATGATGGTCGTCGGTGGCCTGTTCGGTGTCGCCATGGTCGGCATGTTCCTCGGCATGTTCCTCACCTCGGGTAGCGACCAAAAGGGCGAGCAGACCATCGCCCGCCGCGACTACATGCGCTACCTGTCCCAGACGCGCCGTCAGGTTCGGCGTGCTGCAACGCAGCAACGTTCGGCCATGCAGTGGCGTCACCCCTCGCCGAAAACGCTATGGAGCCTGATCGGTTCCACCCGCCTGTGGGAACGCCGTTACACCGACCGCGACTTCGCCGAGATTCGTGTCTCGGTCGGCAAGCAACGGCTCGCAGTGAAAATGGTGACGCCGGAGACGAAGCCGGTAGAGGACCTTGAGCCGATGAGTGCGCTGGCGTTGCGTCGTTTTGTGCGAGCGCACTCGAACCTTCCCAACATGCCGATGGCGTTGCAGTTGCGCGGTTTCCGTCGCCTGGTGTTCACCGGCGACGAGGACGCCAACCGTGCACTGGTGCGAGCGATGCTGTGCCAGGCGACCGCGTTTCACTCCCCCGACGACCTGCTGATCGCCGTGGTCGCCGCCGAACACACGTTGGAGAATTGGGAGTGGGTGAAATGGCTGCCGCACAATGCGATCGAGCGCCACACCGACGCTCTGGGCCCACGGCGGTTGGTGGTCACCGTCATGACGGAGCTTGAGGAGCTTTTGTCGGACGAATTGATGAAGCGCTCTCGCAACATCGACGAACAGGGCATGTTCAACGACCGACCGCACGTGTTGGTCGTTGTGGACGGTGGAGAGGTCGACGCCGATTGTGACCTGGCCGGTTCGGGACTTTCCGGTGTCACGGTGCTGGACCTGTCCGGGCAGGTACCGCGTTATCCGCGTGAGTGGCTGCTGCAAATGGATAGTGACGCCACCGAAGACGAGACGACCTTGTCGATGACGTTGTCGGGTAGGCGGTCTCCTTTGGGCGTACCCGATTCGCTCAGCATCGCGCAGGCTGCCGCGTTCTCGCGGCGGTTGGCGCGTTTCCATCCGGCGACGGTGACGAGCGCAAGCGAACCGATGGCCGTTTCGGCGGAGCTTCCCGATCTTTTGAACATCGGTGACGTGGCGAAATTCAACCCTCACGACGTGTGGCGGCCGAGCAGGCCCACCGCCGACAAACTGAGTATTCCGTTGGGTTTGGATCCTCAGGGCGGCAAGATCATTCTGGACTTGAAGGAGTCGGCCCAGGGCGGTATGGGGCCGCACGGTCTGATCATCGGCGCGACCGGTTCGGGTAAGTCGGAGCTGTTGCGGACGGTCGTGACGGGTCTGGCGGTGACGCATTCCTCGGAGGAGCTCAACTTCGTACTTGTCGACTTCAAGGGTGGCGCGACGTTCGCAACCTTGGACCGCATGCCGCACACCAGTGCCGTCATCACCAACCTTGAGGACGAGCTTCACCTGGTCGACAGGATGGCGGACGCGATCAGCGGGGAGATGACGCGTCGGCAGGAGTTGCTGCGGTCAGCGGGTAACTTCGTTTCGCAGCGCGACTACGAGAAGGCACGTCGCGCGGGGGCGGAGTTGGATCCGTTGCCCAGCCTGCTGGTCATCTGTGACGAGTTCTCCGAGTTGCTCAGTGCGCAGCCGGAGTTCATCGAACTGTTCGTGATGATCGGTCGATTGGGGCGTTCGCTGGGCGTCCATTTGATTCTGGCCAGTCAGCGATTGGAAGAGGGCAAACTGCGTGGGCTGGACACGCACTTGTCGTATCGGATCGGTTTGCGTACGTTCTCGGCGATGGAAAGTCGCGTCGTATTGGGTGTTCCCGACGCGTACGAATTGCCGAACTCTCCCGGCCACGCGTATTTGAAGATCGATACCCAGACGATGCTACGTTTCCGTAGCGCGTACGTGTCCGGACCGTATCGTCAGCGCAGCACCGGGCCGGGTGCTCCGATGCAGCGAAGCCGGATGTTGCCGTTCCAGGCGTCGTTCGTCCCGTTGCCGGCGATGCCGATTCAGCCGGTCAAGCAGTCCGACGAGGCGGAGAACCTCGACGACATCAACAATTCCCTGATGGCGGTCCTGACGGAGCGATTGGAGGGCCAAGGCCCGCCGGCGCACCAGGTGTGGCTGCCGCCGTTGGACGACTCCCCGGCCTTGTCCGCGTTGTATCCGCGGCTGCATCCCACTGATCGTGGTCTGACGCCGGAGGGTTTCGTCGGCCCCGGAAACCTCAAGGTCAATGCGGGCATTGTGGACAAGCCGTTCGAGCAGCGTCGTGACTCGCTGGCTTTGGATCTGTCCGGTGCCGGTGGAAACGTGCTGGTGGTGGGAACCACCCAGTCGGGCAAGAGCACCACGCTGCGGACGATCATGTGTTCGTTGGCGTTGACGCACACGCCGGCCGAGGTTCAAATGTACTGTTTGGACTTCGGTGGTGGTGGCCTGCGCGCTTTGACCGGTCTGCCTCACGTGGGCGGTGTCGTGGGTCGTAAACAGGTCGACGAGGTGCGACGGACGGTCGCGGAGATGACCACGTTGTTGGACGACCGTGAGGCGGCGTTCGCGGCGGCCGGTATCGACAACATGGCCAGCTACCGCAGGCGCAAGGCGGCCGGCGAATTTCCCGACGATCCGTTCGGCGATGCGTTCCTCGTCATCGACGGGTGGCCGACGATTCGCACGGAGTTCGAGGAACTCGAGGAGGACCTTCAGGCGATCGCCCAACGTGGTCTCGCTTTTGGGGTCCACATGATGATCGCCACGAACCGTTGGACGGACATGCGTGCGGCGCTTCGCGACCTAATGGGAACCAGGTTGGAGCTGCGACTGGGTGACCCTGCCGAGTCGGAGATCAACCGCCGAGCCGCCAAGAACGTCCCCGAGAGGACGCCGGGGCGCGGTATTTCGCCCGATGCGATGCAGATGTTGGTCGCGTTGCCCCGCATCGACGGGCGCGCCACCGTAGATGACCTGACCGACGGCGTGAACGAGCTCGTTCAGCACGTGAAGAAGGTGTGGCACGGACCGCCCGCTCCGGCGGTTCGGTTGCTGCCGAGCACGGTGTCGCTGTCCGAGGTGGTGCCTCAGATGGGTTCCAACGTGGTTCCGATCGGCCTCAACGAGAGTCAGCTCGCCCCCGTCGGGCTGGACTTTTCTGCCGAGCCCCATTTCCTGGCGTTCGGGGATGTGGAGTCGGGTAAGTCGAACCTGTTGCGCACGATCGCGCAGCAGATCGCGAAACGGTACACGCCGGAGGAGGCGCGCATTCTGGTGGTGGACTATCGCCGGAGCCTCCTGGGTGAGATCCCGGAGTCGCATTTGGCCGGTTATGCGGCCGGCGACGCCGACGGTCGCAAGCTGTTGCGGGACGCCGACGAGGCGATCCGGACGCGGTTGCCGGGTCCGGATGTGACTCCGGAACAGTTGCGGGCGCGCAGTTGGTGGAAGGGGCCGGATCTTTTCGTGTTGGTCGACGACTACGACATCGTCTCCGGCGGCACCGTGAACCCGGTCAGCGAAATCCTGGACCTGTTGGCGCAGGCTCGGGACGTGGGACTTCACCTGGTGTTGACACGCCGAATGGGCGGTGCTTCGCGTGCCATGTACGAGCCGGTCGTCCAACGGCTTCGCGAATTGCAGTCGCCCGGTCTGCTCATGTCGGGAAGTAAAGAGGAGGGTCTGTTGCTGGGTGACGTCCGTGCAACTCCGAGGCCTCCGGGACGAGGAATGTTGGTGCGCCGCAGTGGAAACGAATTGATTCAAACGGCGTGGTCACCACTCACGACCTGATGCTGAAGAGCCGATGAAATCGATCGAAGACTATTGCTAGTTGCAAAACGGTTTGCTACTGTCAGGCATACCACAGTAGGTATATCCCGTATAACTGTATCTGAGCACTGGGTATGGGGGTATTCCTACCTTTCGTAGAAAGAAAGGTCGACACATGTCCGTTGTGCCCCTTCACGTCGATCAAGCGTCCCTTGCCAAAGGGACCGCCGACATGCGCGACTCGATCGAGCAGGTTCGCGCCCAGCTCAGCAAGATCCGCGGCGAAGTCTCAGCATCGCAGGCCTTCTGGTCCGGTTCGGCCGCCGCCTCCTTCGGCACCCTCATGGTCGAGTACGACAACAAGGCCAACAAGCTCCAGGGTGTCCTCGACACGATCGCACTGCTGGTTGACAAGTCCTCGGCCAACCACGTCAACAACGAAGAATCCCAGGGTCGCAACATGAACAACCTCATGGGAATGCTGACCGGCAACTGACCTCGATCTCCCTCAGCCCAACATTCTTAGAAGGTGAATTCATGGACGTTTTGAAAGTCTCACCGGCCGAACTCGACGCGTTCTCCGGCAAGATCCAGGCTTCTTCATCCGAGCTCGACTCCATCTTGGACACCCTCCGCTCGCGCCTCGACGCCATGCAGTGGACCGGTGGCGACCAGGCAGCCTACTTCCAGCAGCGCACCGAGTGGGACACCGCCGTCCGCGAGCTGAACGCGCTTCTGCAGCGCATCGGTCAAACCGTCGGCATGGCCAAGCAGGACTACGTGTCCACCGAATCGGCCAACGCCAAGATGTTCATGACCTGATCGGACTTTACGATTTGGCCGAATCGTCCCCGTCAGCGTGCCCCGGCACCGCGGCGGGGACGATTCTTGTATGCCCGGCAGTACCACCCCGCCCCGGACACCGCGCGGCCTCAATCAAGCTCAAGCCAACCGACCTTTTGGCCGGCGAACGTCTCGCCGGAAGGCCGGAACCCGAGCTTGAGGTAAAAACCCTCCGGACTGTGCTCTCCCGGCGCCCACAGGACACTGAGTCGCTTGTTACCCCGACTTCGGGCTTCGGCGATGACCGCCTCGACCGCGAACCGGCCGTATTGCCTTCCCTGTTCCCCTGCCGCCACGTTCAACCGCCAGATACCACTACGAAAGCATTCGATCGGGCTGTCGAGATCGAAACCGCCCATGACGAAGGCCACGAGCCGGTCACCGGCGTACACCACGCGGGGCCACGCCGAAGCGGGGTTGACGTATGCCTCCGCCAGGGACACGGCCACCGGAGCGACCTGACCCTGCTGTTCGGGTCTCACCTCCAGCTTGCAGGCCTCGGCGACGTTATCGACGGTAATCGGTTCGATGCGTGTGTTCAAAAGTCCGTTCACGCGGGCAATCTATCGATCGGGTCCGACACCGGTGCATCCGAAATACAAACGGCGTACCGAACCGACAACCATGGGTTCGGCACACCTCGCTTCATGGTGGAGCAGAGCCCGATGATCCCGAAACCATGACACGGACGGCGACACGTACGCCAACGGTCGCCTACCTGGAACGGACACCCCAACGTGAGAAACGCGATGTCCGGTGCCGACGACGAAGACCACGAGCGCTTGCCGCCAGAAGGATGTGGCCTTCGACAAGGCCCTCCCTTGTCGAAGCTCGGCACGCCTGCGCCGGGAGTAACGGACGAGGTGCCGGCGTCGCCGGAGCCACGCAGCCCTCGGACCCACATCTCGTAGTGAACTAGTCCCCGCCCCACCAGGACTTCCAGCGGGAACGCTTCTTGTGGTGAGTGTCGTCGATGATGCGCACATCACCCATCACGTTGGTCACCTTGACGCGCACCAACGGCCCGTTGCCGGCGTTTCGACGTTCGACGCGGGTCTTGACGTCGCCCATGATGTTGGGTCCCTCGGACCGCACTTCGATACCGTCGGGAACGACCACGCGGATCGTGCCCATGACGACCGTGCCGGACACGGTGACTCGGCCTGCGGGAAGAATCGCCTCCCGCAGGTCCAGCGTCACGTCCCCCATGACGGCCAGGACGCGCTGATGCTCGGAAATCTCACCGACGAGCCGCTCTTCGGTGTCGCCCATGATCGAGGTGTACCGGCGGCCCGAGGTCGTGTCCACGGCACCGGTTTTGCGTCCGTATCCGACGTGTTCGTCCCGCTGGTGATGCGATGTGCGTGCATCGACTTCGGTCGACGCCGGTAGGTCATCGGTGATGAGCGAGAGTTCGCCTCGTGTGCGCGCTTCGTACACGGCTTCGCTGCGTTCGCCGAACTCCCCCAACGTCAAACGTCCTTCCGAAGCCGCTGTCTGCAGCAGCGCCACGACACGCTCACGTTCGGCGTCGCTGACGCGCAGGTTCGACGGATCGGCGGGGGTGGGTTCGACCATGGTCATATGGTATCCGAATCGACGAGCTCTCTTCTCCTCCTGAAGGCTTATCGCCGCGCTCGTATTCTCCTCCGTAAGATGCACGAACCAACCCGGCACGCAACCGTGGTGCTTCGCATCAGCGACGTCTCCCGACGCGCCCCGCGCCGGTAAGGCAGTATCACGCGGTGCGTATTCTTCGACCTCTCGTCGGCGCGGTGACAGCGGTGGCCATGGTGACCGCCGGGTGTTCAACGCCGACCGCCGACCCGTACTCGTCCGTGCCGTCCTTTCCCGGCAAGACCGCCGAACCGGAGACGGAGGAGCCCGAAGCCGTGATCCCCGGCGCGTCCGATCCCTCGCTGCCGCCGCCGGTGGTGGAATCGGGCGATCGCTCCGACAAACGGATCGCTTTGACGTTCGACGCGGACATGACCGCGTTCATGTGGGATCAGTTGGACGCCGGTGAGGTCGAGTCGCAGGCCAACGTAGCGATCTTCGACCATCTCGAGCAGGAGAGGGTACCGGCGACGTTCTTCGTGGCCGGCATGTGGGCGCAGCGATATCCCGAACACATGGAACGGCTTGCGGCCAACCCGGATTTCCAGTTCGCAAACCATTCGTATGAACACAAAGGATTTACCGACGATTGTTACGACCTGGGTAAAATCGACACCGCCGATATGGCCGACGACGTTCAAAAGACGTTCGACATTATCGAACCCTACGGCGGCAACCAAAGCCGCTACTTCCGTTTCCCGGGTGGCTGCTACGACGACACGGCTCTCCAGGCGTTGCAGCCGTTGGGTGTCACCGTGGTGCAGTGGGACGTGGTCAGCGGCGACCCGTTCGCCACCGCCGCTCGGCCGCTGGTAGACGCGGTCCTGTCGACGGCGCAGGCCGGCTCGATCGTGGTGCTGCACTGCAACGAAGGCAATGCACAGTTCACCGACGAGGCACTGCCGGACATCGTCTCCGGCCTGCGTGACCGCGGTTTCGAGCTGGTGACGTTGTCACAGTTGCTGGAGCCGTGAAAAACGGGTGCGCCACAGGTGGCGCACCCGTCGGGATGCCCTGGAGGAAAGTCCCCGTTCTGCGTTTGCACGCCGGACGGGGACGGTTCCCTAAATCAGTACCGCGGCACGACCGAGGTCGTTGTCGAAGTACGAGTACAGGACGCCGCTGGTGGTCCGTTTGATCGTGTTCTGCACCGCGATCGGGTCGACCACCAGGTATTCGCCGGTGTTGGCGTCGTAACCGGCGACGGTCAAGAAGTGCGCAACGCCGTTGGGGTCGACGACGTTCACGTCCCATGTGACGCCACGGGTGTTACCGGCCATGACGGCGGAACCACCGTTACGGACGTGCGCCAGGATCGTGTCGAAGTTCCAGCTGGTGTAGCTGCTGATGCCGTAGGTGGAAAACGCCGTGTTCACCTGAGTCTCGTTGGTGCCATGGGTGGGAACGTTGCGTTGAAGTCCCATGTCCTCACGGGCGCGGTGAATCGACTCGACCGGTGAAACATTCCAGCCGTGCGGGGTGATGCCCTGCGCGAGCAGTGCCGTGACCACACTGGTCGGACCGCAGTCTTCCCATTGGGTCGTCTGGCCCTGGTTCTGTTGCAGAGGAACGATGTTCCCGGGCGGAGGGTTCGAGCTGTCGTCGCATTCGGGGATGCCGGGGATGCGTCCGTCGTGACCGGTCGACATGTAGGCGTCGGCGACATATCCACCCAAACCGGTGGAGTAGTCCCAGATGTTGGAGGTGAACCCGTAGGTGTTGGTCACGGAT
>DXGR01000093.1 GCA_019113825.1 Candidatus Stackebrandtia excrementipullorum
GTCGTCACCATGACTGAGGTGATTCCCAATCCCAAACCGAGTAGGGAGGCCGTCAATGTCTTGGCGGTCATAGCTTGTCCTTTCAAAGGTTGCCCTGGGTGGCCGGGCACGGTGTCGGACATAGCGGACATTTATAAATTTAAATGTCCCAGCCATAGGCTAAGACTCTTTTCCGATCCGGGCAAGACCACGTGCGCCCCGACCACGAACCAATATCCCCAACCTCCCGCACGGTGACTGAATCGCGCGGTTCAGCCGGGCTCAACGCCGGGATCCAGTTGCGGCGCGTTGTATGGACACTGCGTCCTCGCAGCAGGTTCCACCCACGCCATCGCGACCCCGAGGCTCACCTCCGAAGCAGACAGTGACAAGAGCCACTTATTTGACTCTCCGTGATCACGACTAGGCGTTTTGGCGTGATTTTTACTTCTTGCGCCCTACCCACGCCATCGGAACGTTACTTTCCGTGGCTGCTCTCCGATCACAAAGACTTCCACAATTTGCCGTCTATGCCCCCCCCTCTAACCTTCACACCGATGCACAAAAGTTCCTTGCGGGACGCTGCAACAAGGTCGATAACGTACACAAATCCTAAAACATAGGACGTGATCTCTTCGTGTCTAAACTCGCGAAATTGGCTACCACCTTTGGCATAAGCGCCCTTTTGATTAGTCCTACGCCCGTTTATGCAGCCGACCTCGAATCCGGGATTCCCGGGGAAGTACACGCCTTCAGCTATAGCACAAACCATAGTGTCGCCGTACGAGACGACAGCTGCACCGGACATACCCTCCGAGCGGGTGTCGTCGCTCATTACCACAGGCAGACAACGAAAGACATGGAGCTTCGAAACAACAACGGATGCGACACCACCGCGTGGAGCGGATCCAGTAGCGCCAATAAGGTGGTCGGCGTTTTGGGCTGTGTCGTATATGACTTTTGGCCAGACGATTGCGGGTCTTGGGACGGACAAATAACCTAACGAGATGTCCTTGAGAACGCATAAAAACCATACACGTCTCGGAGCCATGAATGACTAAGAGAAAACTTTTCCTCCGTTCTATATTGGTTAGCATCGCCACAGTTTCCCTTCTTTCCCCTTCCACAGCGCATGCGCACGACCTCATCGCTTCCATATCGGGTGCTGAAGCTCGAAGTCTTCACCCTCATACGCAAATTTCGGTGAAAGACACGGCATGTGATAGCCGTGAAGTTAAAGCTATGTGGAAAACGAATTCCGGCAGCGTGAGCGAACAACATAACGGTAGTGGATGTGGACGAACGCTGACATTCGACCAAGGCAACGTCGTGGGCCTCAAAGCCTGTGTCGTCATCGACTTCTGGCCCGACAACTGCTCAAACCCTGCAGGCCTATGGTGACGCGATAGGACGGCGGCTCGTGGCGCACCCACCGCGAGCCGCTCGCCCTCGCGACGACGGCGCCCCTAGAAGGAGATGGAATGACCAACGTGTTGGCCGTGTCGGACCTGCATTACACAGTGGGCAAACGTCGGCTGTTCAACGGCTTGAGTTTGACTCTGGAAGCCGGCGACTCCGTCGCCGTTCTCGGACCCAGCGGATCCGGAAAGTCGACGCTATTGGCCTGCGTGCTCGGGCTGGTCAGGCCGAAGGCAGGGTCGATCCGGGTGTCCGACACCGAGGTCACCGAACTAAGCGATCGTCGACTGGCGAGGCTTCGTAGTTCCACGATCGGCATGGTGTTTCAATTCGGCGAGCTCATACCCGAGCTGACGCCATTGGAAAACATCGAACTTGCCGGGATGATGAATCGATCGGATTCATCCAATGTGGCCGAGCGTGCGATCAAGCTTCTTAAAGAACTGGGTGTCCGGACCGATGGCCCGTGCATCGAACTGTCCGGCGGAGAACGCCAACGCGTCGCCGTGGCACGTGCCCTCGTCAATTCTCCGAAACTGTTGTTGGCCGATGAACCCACCGGTGCTCTCGATGCCAAGAGACGCATCAAGACCGCGGAGATCCTTTTTCGGATGCCGAAGAAGCACGGCTGTGGCCTTCTTGTCGTCACACACGACATGCAGGTTGCAGCGTTGGCAGACCGGGTGTTCGAGATCTGCGACGGTGTCCTGCTCCCGGCCAACGTCATCGGTGGGGGATCGGCGTGAACGCGCGGTTGTATCGACGTCTGATGTCTTTGGGATACCAGGCGGGGCGTCGCTCCGAAGCAGGCAATATTCGGTTCGTCGCATTGCTGTCGGCTTCACTCGTACTCACCATCACGGTGCTGTCGATGGTGTCGATCAACGCCCTGTACACGGGAAAAGACATACGCACGGTTGAACGAACAACCGCGGTTGACGAGAATACCCCGGCACAGCTTTTGTGGGCTCCCACTTTCGACTCCCTGTCCACCGGTCGACAGTTCGGCGTGATCTTCGTTGACCCGTTGAGCCCCGAAGCCCCGGTTCCACCCGGGGTTGCCTCCTGGCCGGATCCCGGCGAGGTCTTGATGTCTCCCGCGCTGCTGGAGGAAGGTGACGCCGAAGGTATCGCGCACCGCTACGGCACAGTCGTGGGCACGATCGGTCCAGACGGCTTGGCCGATCCCGGCGAGAAGCTGGCGTACGTCCATCCTTTGCAGGACTTCAACATCGACGACCCTCTGCGGGTCGTGGGGTTCGGCCCCGACGCAGGTGAACTGCACTATTCCATCGACCTGGGCGTCGACAATGATCGACCTGAGTGGTCTTTCCAAGCGCTCATCGCGGGGCTGCTACTCATTCCGTCTCTGGCACTGCTCGCGGTGGCGATACGAACCGCTTCACACCACCGTGATCACCGATCGACGCTGATCGCGGCTCTCGGTGCACGGCAGCGCGATCACGTGGCGCTTCGGGTCGGGGAATGTCTGACCCCCGTGACGATTGGCGTCGTCCTCGCGGCCTTGGCGGTCTTGCCGGCGTTCTTCTACGACGTGACACTTCCAGTCACCGACTACCTGATTTCCTCGCACGATCTGCGCGGTGCATGGCCACAGTTGACGGTCGCCGTGTTGCTGACGTGGACGACCATCATCGCGGCGGCCGCCTGGTTCGATCGAACACGGCAAACCAAGACGGGGACCCGGCCACGCGCATCTCGTAGTCGGCTGACACTGTTTCTCGCCTGGTTGTTTCCGGTCATGCTCCTCATCGCCGTCCGTGGCCCGCACCTGTTCGGTGCCGCCGGGGACGCGCCGAGACCGGCGTACATTCTCACTTACTGGGTCGGGGCCATCGGCACCGCTGTAACGTGTCCGGCCGCCATAGCGATCCTCGTCGCGCTCACCGGACGGGCGCTCGCACAACGGGGACGCCGTAGACGGAATCCGGGTCAGTTGGTGGCGGGGCGCCGCCTGGCGGTATTTCCGGGCCCGACCGCGCGCGTGGTAGGCGGCATCACCATCGGGCTTTTCGTTCTGCTGCAGGCGCTTGCTTGGCAGGGCGCCTTTGCCGCGCAGGCGAACCGGGCCGAAAAGCTCATTGACGACATCGGCTACGGCACGTTGCTGGTGACGCCGCACGGAGATGTCGACGCCGCTGCCGTTGCCCGGTTCGGCGCCGAACTTCCCGCACGGTCACAGTTTCTCGTCCTGAGCCGGGAATACGACACCGATGAGGTCACCACCACCCTTTCCGGCACATGCACCACCCTCGCCGCCATAGGAGTGAACTGTGGAGCAGACGGCGGTAATGTCGACCCGGTTTCGCTACCACCGGCCCTGCAAGTCGCTGTTTACGGTGTATCTCCCCAGATTCTCGTGACATCCGACCCCGCCGCACTGGCCGCCGCCACCGAAGATGCGACGATAGTAGCCATCGTTCCCAATGGCGAAAAGTCATTGCTCTCAACGGTCAAGGACAGCGCATACCGTATTTTTCCGCTCGGAGCACAGGTGGATCCACCGGGAGCATCCGGGCTACTCGGCGGTACCCCGAACCGTGATCAAGCTCTATGGACTGTACTCATCGGTGTGACGGCGGTCGCGGTTGCCGCTTTGGCAGCGGCTTTTGCGGGCGCCGCCGAGTATCTACGACACGGTCGAGCCGCCGCGCCGCTAATAGCGCTCACCGGAGATTTCCGGGTGTTCAAGGGGCACGCGGTGTGGAGCGTTTTTCTACCGGTCGCGTTGGCGGCAGCCGCGGGAACGGCGGTGGGGGCCCTGGTCGCCAAACCGGTCGACGACGTGGGGTCACAGTTGATCACCATGACGCTACTGGTCTCCTGCATCGTCGCGGTCACCGTGTTGGGTGCCGTCGTCACGGCGGCCGCCGCCGTGATCACGATTCGTGAGGCGAAGAAATGGGTCCCGCACGGTGACTGAATCGCGCGGTTCAGCCGGGCTCAACGCCGGGATCCAGTTGCGGCGCGTTGTATGGACACTGCGTCCTCGCAGCAGGTTCCATCCCGCTGCCCTTCGGGTCACGCACCGCCGCCGCGGCGATCACCGCCCCGACCAGGAACAGCAGCGCACACACCGTCATCGCCACCCGGTACCCGCCCGTGAACACCATGGGCTCCCGATAGGCGTCACCGGACAGACCCGCGATCAACGGCAACGCGGCCACCGCGATCAGACCGGCCGCGCGGGCGATGGCGTTGTTGATGCCGCTGGCGACTCCGGCGTGCGCCACGTCGACGGCGGCGAGGACACCCGCCGTCAACGGCGCGACCACGACGGTCATGCCGATGCTCAGCGCCAATACGCCGGGAAGGACCGCGGTCACGTAGGGCGCGTCGGCGCCGACCCCGGACAGGAGAAACACCCCGACCGCCGACAGTAGACAGCCGATGGCAAGTGGCCGTCGAGGACCGACACGTTCCCCGAGTTCGCCCGCCTTCGCCGAGAACGCGAGCATCAGGAGAGTGAACGGAAGCATCGTGATGCCCGCTTCCAAAGCGGAGTAGCCGGACACGACCTGCAGCTGCATAACGAGAAAAAACAAGACCCCGCCCAGTGCGGCGTACACGAAGAACGTGACGACGTTGATGGAGGAGAACTGGCGGTCGAACAGGGCACCCGGCACCACGGGGGCCGTGGCGCGACGCTCGATGAACCAGAACGCGGCACCCGCGACGAACGCGATCACCGCCGCCGTCGCCGCTGCCGGTCCCTGTTGGACGAGCGCGAACGTCAAACCTCCCAAAAACACCGCGGCGACCGTGCTGCCGGCGAGGTCGAAACGGCCGCCGGTGGTCGTGTCGCGGGACTCGGGGACCCATCGCAGCGCGGCCAGGACACAGCCGATCACCACGGGCACGTTGATGAGGAACACCCACTGCCAGCCGATCACGTCGACGAGCCAGCCGCCTAGGAAAGGTCCGGCGGCTGCGGCAACGCCTCCCAGGCCCGACCAGGCTCCGATGGCTTTTGCCCGGTCCTCCTTGCGTAGCGAGGCCTGCAGGATCGCCAACGAGCCGGGTGTGAGCAGCCCGGCTCCGACGCCCTGGAGGACGCGAGCGGCGACCAGCACCACGATGTTCGTCGCCAGTCCACACAGAAGCGACGCCAGGCCGAACCAGACGACCCCCAGCAGGAAGATGCGACGGCGGCCGAAGCGGTCGCCCAACGCTCCTCCCAACAGGACCACGGAGGCGAGCATGAGCGTGTACCCGTTGACGACCCACTGAAGACCATCCAATTCGGATTCCAGGTCGTCGCCGATGTGTGGGAGCGCCACGTTGACGACAGTGCCGTCCAACAACGCGATACTGGAACCGAGGACGGCGGCGAACACGATGCCGCGCCCGGTACGGGTGTTCAACGAGATCGCTGCGTCGGCTGCCACGAGTGGAACTGTAACGCTCCGTCGTCGGCGACGACCCCTGATCGCGGTGTTGT
>DXGR01000094.1 GCA_019113825.1 Candidatus Stackebrandtia excrementipullorum
GGTTGGACCACGCTCTGCGGACAGCCGGAGAAGGCATGGCAGCAGTACCGCCAGACACTGAAAGACACCGACAGGTCGGAATTCGACGCCGTCATCAGCGATGTGGACGAGTTCGCGGTGATCTGTGCACCTGAAGCAGCGCCGTGGGACTCCACCGATGACGACACCGTGTCAAAGGCTCGTTTCCTACTCGACGCCGTGGAAAAAGCAACCGAGTCCAAAGTCGACGCAATCGAGGCGGCCGCGGCATTGGCACGGCACTACCGGCTGCGCAACGACCCGGCGACCGGCCAACGATGGCGATCCATCGCATACGAACGCGCCCGACTCTTCGACGCACGCAACGAAACCGACCATTGGACCACCACCCTGACAACCCACTGGTTCCAGGAGGGCTGAACGAAGACGCGCAGCCGTCTCGTGGGTCGGCTTGTTCGCCGACTTCGTTGTGCGGGCTACGGCGGCGACGTTGCTGCCACTCGTCAGTGGTGTCGCGGGAAGATCGAGGTTCGGACCACTCGAGGGTCGGGTCGGCCGGTGGGCTTTCTCAAGGTCTTTTCACCGTTTCGCATGGCGCGCTCGACCGTTGTCGTGTGCAGGTGTCGGCGCCGGTTGTTGGGGCGGCTCGTCGACGGTCGCGCCGGACGATGACGCAGTCACTACTGTGTGGATTATCCCATGTGCCGGTTCCCATGCGAGTGGGCGTCGTCATGTTTTCCTCCGGGCGCTCAAGATCTGCTCAAGGTGAGTGCCTCTCAAGCCGTCTACGGTTTTCGCCGCGGCGATGGCATCGAATCGGCCGACCGCACCGGTCCACATCACGCGTAACACCGTGACCGCGGCCACGCTAGAAGGTCAACGGTCACCTGACAATGGGTAGGAGCAATGGACAAGAACTCGATGAAGGTGCTGAGCACTCTGGGTGCTCTCGCCCTGCTGCTGTCCGGGTGCTCCATGTTGGGCAACGGCAACGCCTCGAACGGCAACGGTTTCAACGACGTCACCAACCAGGTCGGTGCCTGGGACATGTGCAAGGTCCTGCCGCCCGACCCCATCTTCGATAGGGCTTCCGGGGCGCAGTACATAGACGGCTTTACACCGCACCATGTCGGTCTCCGCTCCGCGATGAACGCCGAGGCGATTTCGTGCTCGTTCGCGTTCGAAAGTCCGCTGATCGATGACGACGACTACGCCGACGTCGTTGTCCTGCTGTCGGTGTTTCCCGGCGTTTCCACCGAGCACGTCGACGACATGTGGACGCTGCGGCAGGACGGTTGGTATGACGAGAGCGTCAACGATGAGCGTCGAGAGCACCACCCGGGCGACCTGGTGGCCGAGGACCTCGTCATCGACAAGGATCTGGAGGGCGACTGGGACCACGGGCACGCCTATGCACTGATCGGCACCGAAGGCGAGGCGTCCGGCCAGGGGGGCGCGGTGCTGATCAACGTCCGTACCGAGAACTACATGGTCGAGTTGTACATATTGGTCCCCTACGACCCCGCTAAGGCGCAGGCGGCTCGATACGGCCTCGATCAGGAGGAGATCGACTCTCGCACGTCGTTGACGTTCGACCGCGTCGAGTTCGTCAACTGGCTTGCCGACGAACACATCTACGACATGTTCGCCGCCGTCACCGGTGCTCTCGCCGACGACTCCGAGGTCCAACGGGGATAACCGGGTTGCGGGTATCGCCGCTGTCGACAATCCGAGCTCGTCGGGCTGTCGGAAGGCTTCAGACCGACAGCTCGGCCACGCGCAGCATCGCCTCGTCGACGTGCGCGGACGTGGCGGGGAGCAACGGCAGTCGAACCGCCGCCGTCGGAATCCTGCCCTGAGCGTGCAGGACGCCCTTGGTCACGGTCGGGTTCGGCTCGGTGAACAGCGAGGTCGCCAAACGGCTCAGCTTCTCCCCCAGTTGGCGGGCTCGCGCCACGTCACCGGCGTGCCACAGGTCGATCAGGCGCACGAAGTCGGCGGTGGCCACGTGCGCGGACGCGGCGATGGCCCCGTCGGCGCCCAACGCGAGCAACGGCGACATGAACGGGTCGTCGCCGCCCAGGATCGCCGTGTCGGTCGGTGGGTCGGCCAGTAGCAAAATCGTGTCGACGTTCATGTTGCCCGGCGCGTACTTGATCCCGACGACTCGTTCGATCCCACCGATGCGGCGCAAGGTGTCGGCGGACAGGTACTGACCGGTGCGCTGCGGGATGTCGTAAACGATCAACGGGGTGTCGCCGATGGTGGCCAGGTGTTCGAAGTAGGCGACGACGCCTGCCTCGCCTGGGCGTATGAACGGCGGGACCAGGCTCATGATCGCTGTGACGTCGTCGCGTGAACCCCATTCGGTCACCGCCGCCGGGGTGTTGGCGCCGACGATCAACGACACGTCGCGTCCGGAGCAGACGCGGGACGCGACGTCGACGACGGTGTGTTTTTCGTCGTCGGTCAATGCGGCGGGTTCTCCCGTGGTGCCCAGGACGACGAGCCCGCGAGCACCGGCGTCCAGTGTCTCGGTGGCGAGTTGCTCGAGTGCGTCGACCGCCACGGACCCGTCGACGTCGAAGGGTGTCACCAGCGGAATGTACAGACCTGTCATGCTCACGCCGTCAAGTCTCGCCGCAAAAGCAGTGAAGGACAAGTTCAGAATACTTACCTGAAAGGTAAGCTGACCTAATGCTTGATGTCCATCGTCTGCGACTGTTGCGCGACCTCGCGCACCTGGGCACCATCGCTGCCGTGGCGCACGCTCACGCGTACACGCCCTCGGCCGTCTCCCAACAGTTGGCGACCCTGCAACGCGAAGCCGGCGTCGCGCTTCTCGAACGTGACGGGCGCGGCGTCAGCCTGACTCCCGCGGGCGCCGACCTTGTGCAGCACGCCGACGTCGTCCTGACCGCGCTGGAAGCCGCATCGGCGTCGGTGGCCGCGGCGCGCAGTGGACTGTCCGGGACGATCCGCATCGGCGCGTTCCCCACCGCCGTACGCACCGTCCTGCCGGAGGCACTGGTGCGGCTGGCCCGCCACCACCCGGCACTGGACCTGCTCGTCACCGAGGTCGACCCGGCTGCGGCACCCGAACAGCTGCGGCTTCGTCGCCTGGACGTGGCGTTGCTCAGCGACTACAACCTGGCACCCGACGAACCCGAGAACGGCCTCGACTCGGTGGCGCTGTTCGAAGAGACGGTCATGTTGGCGACATCGGTCGACACTCCCGACACCGACGACCCCGTCGAAGGAGCCCGACACGCCCACTGGATCGTCAGTAGTCCCGGCACCCAATGTCACACCGCCGCCATGCGGATCGGCCGCGCCGCCGGCTACACGCCGATGGTGCGCCACGTCGCCGACGATTTCACCGCCGTCCTGGCGTTGGTGGCGGCCGGGCAGGGCGTGGCGCTGGTTCCCGAGCTTGGGGCGGTCCAGGTACCCGACGGCGTGCGCCTGCTGCCGCTACCGGTGCTGCGACGCACCCGGGTGGCGTATCGCGGCGGGGCACGTACACACCCGGCGGTGACCGCGTGCGTGGATTCACTACGCGCCGTGACGTCGGCACTCTCACCGTCGGCGAACCGCCCGAAGGGGAGTTAACACCGTGTGTTCCGATGCGCCGACTCTACGAGGTTGCCCGACTTGGCATGGGCGCGTTCATCTCGGAGCGCTAACATCGGCGCTCGGCGATCGGAATCGGGAGAGCGGGACCCGTCGTCCCGGTCGACAGAGCCAAGGAGGACAGGCTCGGGTACCTCGGTTGGATGGTGATGGATGTGGGTTATAGATCAAAACGGGGACGACGACGCGCCAAGCGCGATCGGCCACCGTGGTGGTCGAAAACCATGGTGGGCCTCGGCGCCCTGTTGATGGTCATGTCCCTGGGGACGGTCGTGTATGCGAGGACACTGCTCAACGCGGTCGAAGATTCCATCGAGAACCGGGACCTGCTGGGTGACGGCGAGATGGACGACGGTGACATCGAAGGGCCGTTGAACCTTCTCGTTCTCGGCAACGACCACCGCGAGAACAACAAGGACGGCGACAAGGTCGGACGTACCGACACCATCCTGATCATGCACATCAACAAGAACCTCGACTCCGCGGCCCTGCTGTCGTTCCCCCGGGACCTGCTCGTCGATGTTCCCAACTGCGGCCCCAACTACAATTGGCAGTCCTGTCAGACCAAACTCAACGACGCCTACCCCTCGACGGCCGAACCGTCCGGAAGGATCGAGGACGGTGTCCAAAACCTCGCCGCCAGCTTGACCAACCTCACCGGGCTTCCCCGATTCAACGGCGCGGCAATGGTCAAGTTCGACGGTTTCGCCGACCTCGTTGACGTCTTCGGCAGCGTTGAACTGTGCCTGCCGTTCGACATGGAGGTCGTTCACAGTAAGAACGAAGACCTCCCGTTGGGCCCCAACGGTCGTCGCCTCTATCCCAAGGGCTGCAACGAGTACAGCAAAAACGACGCCCTGGGCATCGTCCGCGAACGATACGCGTACGGGCCGGAAACCCCCGGCTGGACCGAGGAATGGGGCATCTCCGACTTCGGGCGCCAGCGCATGCAGCAGCACTTCATCAAACAACTGCTCAAACGCGCTCAGCAGGAGGGCTACATGTCGGACCCCACCAAAGTGGGTCCACTGATCGAAGAGATCGGAAAAAACATCATGCTCGACATCGGCGGCCGCACCGTCACCAACTATGCGGTGGCGTTGCGCAACGTCGACATCGGGTCCATGTTGACGCTGAAAGTCCCCTCCGAGCCCGCCGACATCAACGGCACCTCTTACGTCGTTACACAACCCGGCGAACAGGAAGCAGCCGCCGCCGAGCTGTACGAAGCGCTGCAAAACGACACCATCGATCAGTGGGCGGCGAAGTATCCGCAGTGGGTCAACACCGGGGATTGACGTCGCCGGGGTGAACATTCCGGTCACCGGGTACGTCGGAAGGACCTGCTGCTCGGGCACCCGCCCGCCGGACACACCGCCGAAGCCGTCCGCGACGTCTTTCATCGACCTGATCGGCGCGCTGCCCCCACCTGTGCGGGTCATTGACCTGGGACCACGGCTCCGAAATGGCCGCCCACAAGGCATTCCGGATCGCCGCCGGTGCCCCCGTCTACTTCTGCGACCCCGTCAGCCCATGGCAACGCGGGTCGAACGAGAACACCGACGGACTGCTCCGCCAATACCTCCCAAAGGCACCGACCTGCCCGCCCACGTACCCGACCAGCTCGAACACGTCACCCGGAAACTCGATACCCGACCACGCATTCCCCAGCCGAGCGTTTGCTAGAACTCGTCTAACTCAATCGGTGTTGCCACGCCCCCTGGACCGCCATTCGCGTGCAGGGCCTTCATCATGCCGTTCGATGTGTCCCACCGGTGAGTTCTGTCCGTTGTGACGACCGTTCTGACGGATCGCAAAGGGTCCTGCACACCACATCGGTATGCAGGACCCTTCGACAACGCCGTAAGACGCCACTTGAACACCGCGCATCGGCGGGTTCACAGACGACCGTTTAGAGCGATACACCCCACGCGGTGACGGTCCCGGTGTTTCCTTGCGCGTAGTCCTTCACGCTCAAGGTCCAGGTACCGTTCGCCGTCTCACTCGACAAATCGATCGTGTAGGTCTGCGAGAGGTCTGCTCCGGAGTCGCCGTTTCGCTTCAGCACGTAGTACGTGCCGTCCGGGGCGTACAGGTAGATCGACAGTTCCCCTCGGTCGGGATGCGTGATCTCGACGTTGATCGCGCTGTCGGCCGACGCGTGGTCGGCGCAGTCGGAAACCGTGATGTCGCTCGTCGTGATGCCGTTGTCGGTCAGGTCGACAGGCTCGGTGGCCTCGGCTTCACAGCCGGCCGGCGGGCCGGTCGGGTCCGGGTCCGGCGGGTCGGTCGGGTCCGGGTCCGGCGGGTCGGTCGGGTCCGGGTCCGGGGTTTCTCCGTCACCCCAGATGGCGTTCACCCACTCCGGGTGGTCGATGAACGGGTTCCGGTTGTGCTGGTACTGCTCGTAGATGACGTTGTTGCGGTTCTTCTCGAACGCATCCGGCGGGTCCTGGTTGGACCATTCCATCAGCACCGACAGGCGACCGTGGTAGGGCGCCTTGCCGTTGTTGACCTCTTCGTTGGGCTCCAGGTCCGGGTACGAGTCGTCGCCTTCGTAACGCACCGTCATGTACAGGATCATGCGGGCGACATCGCCCTTGACCTCGTCGCGAGGTTCCCACGAATCCGAGTCGTAGAAGTTGCCGGGCGCGCCCGGGACCTCTTCACCGCCGTTGTCGAAGTCGAGGTTACCGCGCCGTGAGTTGACGTCGGGGATGGTCGGGCGGAGGTGGTGCAGGTCGGTGCCGGGGCCGACTGCATTACCGAAGTCGCCGTGACTCTTCGCCCACGTGTGTTCGCGGTTCCAGTTGCCTCCGACCGGTTCCGACTTGCCCGAGTAGAGCAGGATGACGTTCCCGCTGTTGTTCGGGTCGGCGTCGGTGTCGGGTATCGCAGACTTGACCTCACTGTAGGTGAGGGTGGTGTGGTCGTCGATGATGTCGTGAAGTGCCTGCTTCAGCTCGTCTCCGCTCAGGCCTTCGGTTCCCTCGTAGTAGTCGGCGGGTGCGTCCGTCGTGTCGGAATGCGCGAACGCCACCGAACCCAGGACGGCCGAGGCCCCCACGAGGAGTCCCGTAAGGACTGCCGTGCTCCTCTTTGTCAGCATGGTGAGCGTCTGGTCCTTTCTGGTGTGACACCTTCCAGATGCCATGCATGGATCTAGACGTCTCACAGACTCACAGCCAAAACGTCTCCCCACCACCGGCGAACGGTGGATACTCCTCGAGCGATCGACCGATTGCAATATAGCGATACTTGTGCTATTCGATATAGTGGTGCACTGTGCGTGATCACGTCGCACAGCAAGGAAACCTGTCGATCGCCTCCCTCTCGGTGTCCACTGCACACACGTCGACTCCGTCGAAAAAGGGCGTTCTGCGCCGACTCCATAAACGAGCTCGCCGATACCGGAATACCCCGCCCGCAATGCGGCACACGTCGTTACCACGATCGAGCACAGCGCCTCACCTCGACAAACAACCACAAAGAGCGGTCCATAAAACCATGAACCGTCCATGATGCATCGATTATTGGAAGCGCACCTAACGTCCTACCCAACAGCAGCCACAACGCCGTTTCGGCGAAAAGGGACCCGCCGACGAGCGACCGAAACCCTCAATCCGATCGCATCGGTGGGCCGAACCACCCCAGGCTGCAGGAAGGACCCGGCAACATGACCGAACAACCACGAAACACCCGCCGCCGACTACTGACCCAAGCCGGTCTGTTCGCGGCCGCGGCCACGCTACCGGCGGTATGGGCCGCGAGCCCCGCCACCGCCGACGAAGCGGGGACACTGGCCACCGTCGACATGGAAATGGTGTGCCTGGCCGCGCAAGTAGACCCACGCAAATCCGGCACGGGCCTGACCCCCGGATGCGGGCCGCACGTGACCCCGGTGGAACAGCGGTTGAACGCGCGCGGGTACCTCAACAGCGCCCAAGTCGACGGCCACTTCGGGACCGCCACGATCGCGGCCTACTCCGCCTGGCAACGGTCCCTCGGGTACTCGGGACTGGACGCCAACGGCATGCCCGGCCCGTCGTCGCTCACTCAACTGGGCCAAGGGCACTACACCGTCACTCGCGCCATAAGCCCGGGCTCGCGCAACGGCTCCTACGGCGGGAAACGCACCAACACACGCACGGTCGACATGCTCGCCGAAGCCGATTCGAAGCTGTCGTGGGGTCTCACGCTCACCCAGGGGTCCTACACCTCCGGTAACCCCGGCTCGGCGGGAACCCACGACGGCGGCGGTGTCGTCGACATTGGAGTGAACGGTCTGTCCACAACCCAACGCTGGCAGACGATCCGGGAACTGCGTCGTGTCGGATTCGCCGCATGGCTGCGCACACCCTCCGACGGTTTCGCCTACCACATTCACGCCGTCGCGATCTCCGATCCCGACCTCGCGTCGGCGGCGCAACCGCAGGTCCACGACTACTACTTCGGAAAGAACGGGCTGGCCAACCACGGCCCGGACAACACTCCGTCGCAGTACCGTGTCGACTTCACATGGTGGGAACGGTACAAACGCGGGTGACAACCCACGATGGGGAGGACGACCACAACCGGTCGTCCTCCCCATCGTCTCCCCTCCTCACCGGCGGCCACCGGTCACCCCATGTACTGGCCACCGTTAACGCTGATGTTCTCGGCCGTGATGAACCCGGCCCGTTGCGACATCAGGAACGTGATCGCCGCCGCCACATCGGAGGGCGTGCCGATGCGTTTAACGAGCTGCTCGGCAATGAATCCCTCCTTACGTTCCTCGCTGAGACGACCACCCATGATGTCGGTGTCGATGGGACCCGGTGACACGATGTTGGCGGTGATCCCGTATTCGCCCAGCTCTCGGGCGATCGCGCGCGTGAACCCGACCAGTCCCGCCTTCGCCGCCGAATACGGTGTCTTACTGAAGGTCCCGCCACCGCGCTGCGCGGAAATCGACGAGATGTTCACGATCCTGCCCACCTGGTGTGTGACCATGGACCGGGCCACCCGTTGAGTAACGATGTGGACGCCGGTGAGGTTGACGTCGATCTGTCGCCGCCACTCGTCGAGGCTCAACTCGAGGTACGGCGTCGGCGACGAGATACCCGCGATGTTCGCCAAACCGACCAGCGGCGGCAAGGCCTGTTCCAACGTGTCCACGGCGTGCGCCACCGCATCCGGGTCGCTGATGTCGGCGCCCACACCGTGAGCTCGCCCGCCGGTGGCCTCCGCAAGGCCGGCAGCAGCGGTGGCGGCGGCGTCGGCGTCCAGGTCGATCACGCCGACGCTCCAGCCGTCCCGGAGAAGTTGTTCGGCCACGACGCGGCCGATGCCACGTGGTGAGGCGGCGCCGGTGACGACGGCGGTGCGTTCGTGAGGAAGGTCGTGTGTCATCGCAAGTTCCTTATGCGGTCGTTGTCCGTGGACGGGGTCAGGCGTATGCGGCGGGGTGCCGCCGGTGGTAATCGGTGTGAGCTTGAAAGCCGTAGGCGAGAGAGACCAGGCGTTCCTCGGCGTCGTGGGCGCCTACGAGCTGGAAACCGACCGGGGCCCCCGCATCGGTCGGCAGACCCGGAAGCGTGACCGCCGGGAGTCCCGCGGTGTTGATCGGGCAGGTCGCGAGCATGATCGTGTCACGCCACACCGGTCCGACACCGATCTCGGCGAGGTACTTCGCCGTCGGAGCGGCCGTACCGGTGACCTGCAGCAACAGTGCGTCAATACCGGACATGGCGTCCCTCATCCGGCCCGTGAAGTCGTGACGGCGACGCAGCATCGCCTGATAGTCGGTCGCCGGCATCGCCAGGCCTGTCGCGACCAGCTCTCTCAACTGAGTGTCGTAACGGTCGGGCGTAGCCTCGTACTGCCGACGGTGAACGACGGCCGCCTCCACGGCACACGCCGGGGTCCAGTCCGCGACCGCGTCCAGCACCGACGGCAACGTGACCTCGACGAACGTCGCGCCCAGGCCCTCCAGCACCGTGATCGCGTTGTCGAGCGTGGCACGTGTTTCGTTGTCGCACACGTCCATGAACGCGGGGTCGATACCGATCCGCACACCCGTGAAGGCTTCCTCGTACCGCTCGCAGGCGTCGACCATCCGGGGTCGGCGGCGGCCGAGCGTGACGGGGTCACGCGGGTCGGGTCCACTGATCTGATCGAAAACGAGGGCCGCGTCGTAGACACTGCGCGCTATGGGCCCTGCGCAGTCGAGGCTTTCGGCGAAACCGACCATTCCGGCGCGCGACACCCGCCCCCACGTGGGCTTGATCCCACTGAGTCCGGCTGCCGCGGCGGGAAACCGGATGGACCCGCCGGTGTCGGAGCCCAACCCGGCGTAGCACAGGCCGGCGGCGGTGGCCGCCGCGTTACCGCTGGAAGATGCACCGATCCACAGGTCGTCGCCCCACGGGTTTTTCGGTGTCCCCAGCTGGGGATGGTGAGCGGCGAAGGCCCCTTCCGACATTTTCAGCTTCCCGACCACGACCGCGCCTGCGGCACGGAGACGCTCCACCGCGGTGGAGTCGGCGTCGGCGATGTGTTCGGCGAGGGCCACCGTGCCGGCCGTGGCCGGGGTGCCGGCGACCTCGTACAGGTCCTTCACCGCAACGGGTACACCGTGTAGCGGGCCACGCGATCGGCCGCGTCGAGTATCGGCGTCGCGGTCGGCTGCTTCACGCCGTGCCGAGTCCGCAAGAACCTGGCTGAACGCACCGAGCCGACCGTCGAGTCGAGCGATGCGATCCAACACCGCATCGGTGACGGCTGCGGACGTGGTTTCTTCGGCGGCGATGAGCGCGGAGACCTCGTGAAGTTCTCGATAATGCAAGATCGCTTCCCTTCTTCGCCTGTTCAACAGCAGGTCACGCCCCGGATAGGGGTCGTTTTTCATGTTATGGTCTCGCAGACTTGCGTTTGATCATAGATCCTATAGGATCTTGGAAATTGTTCGCCGATGAGGCAGGAGACGCCAATGGAGGCATCACCGTCGACGCCACGCGACGCTTCCGTCGCGACGGATGACGGCCCCCTCGTATCGGTGGCCGGAGTTACCAAGGCGTACGGGGACAACATCGTCCTACGCGGTATCGACCTGGACTTCCACCCCGGAGAGGTCATCGCGCTGGCCGGCGAAAACGGCGCCGGCAAATCGACCCTGATGAAAATCCTGGCCGGGCTCGTCATGCCCGACCAGGGCACCGTTCACGCATCCGGTGCACGTCTGACCACCGCCTCCGTTCACGCGGCCCGTCAGCACGGCATCGCCATCGTGCCGCAGGAACTGGCCCCCGTACCGGACATGCCGATCTGGGCCAACATCTTTCTCGGACGCGAAATCCACACCCGTCTGAACACGCTCGACAAACGAGCCATGATCGACGAATCGACACGCCTGCTTCGCTCGTTCGATCTCGAAGTCGACCCACGCACCACCATGCGGCAGTTGAGCACCGCGACGCAACAACTCGTCGAAATCATTAAATGCACCTCAACCGGTGCCCGCGTGATCCTGCTCGACGAGCCGACCTCGGCAATATCCCAGCACGAGGTCGACCAGTTGTACCGCATCATCCAGAACCTTCAGGACGCCGGCGTGGCCATGCTTTACACCACGCACAAGATGGCCGAAATCCGCGCCGTGGCCACCCGGGTCGTGGTCCTGCGAGACGGCCTGCTGATCGCCGACGAAGCCGTCGACGACATCGACGACGAAGCCATCGTCACCTCGATGATCGGCCGGGAACTGGGCGAGCTGTACCCCGAGTTCGTCTTCCCCGGCGACAGCGAGGTCGTCCTCGACATCCAAGACCTCGTCATCGAACCGGGTGGCGCGCCCATCTCTCTGCGGGTTCGCAGCGGAGAAATCGTCGCCCTCGCGGGCCTGCTGGGCGCCGGGCGCACCGAGCTCCTCGAAACCGCGTTCGGCGCACGTCGCAGCCACGGCGGGCAAACCCTCGTGTCGGGGCAACGCGTTCCGCCCTTCAAGCCGGACGCGGCCATTCGATCGGGCATGGCGCTCGTCCCCGAAGACCGTAAAGCCGGTGGGGCGTTTCTGTCGATGAGCATCCTTCAAAACAGCATCCTCCCTCGGCTGTCGGACTTCAGCACGGCCGGATGGATCGCCGGGAAACGCGCGACGGAGCGGGTCGAGTCCGTCATGGACTCCGTTCGTCTCAAACGCACCGGGCTCCGGCAGGAGGTCGGCCAGCTCTCCGGCGGCAATCAACAAAAGGTCGTCATCGGGCGGTGGCTCACCGGAAACGTCCGGGTACTGCTGCTGGACGAACCCACCCGTGGTGTGGACGTCGGCGCACGCGGCGAGATCTACCAGTTGATCGTCAACCTGGCACGGGAGCACGGGATCGCCGTGCTGATGGCGTCGTCGGACATGACCGAGGTCATCGGACTGGCACACCGCATCTTCGTCATGCGGGACGGACAGGTCGTCGCCGATCTCGACCGCACCGAACACACCGATCCCGAAGCGTTGCAGGAGTTGATCTTCCGGCACGCCGCAGACATAGCTCATTCATCCCAGGAGAACCCCGATGTCCGTTAACGACCCCTCTCTTGAAAGCACGCCGGCCAAGCAGCCGTTCCAGCTCGGTCGCCTCCGGGTCGGTGAGTTCCTCGTCCGCAACTCGATGGTCGGGGTCATGTTGATCGCCGTCATCGTGTTCACGGTCGCCGCGCCACGGTTTTCGTCTCCACAGAACCTGCAGTCGATTCTGATCGCCGCGGCTCCCTTCGCGTTGATCGCCATCGGCCAGACGCTGGTGATTCTCACCGCCGGTATCGACCTGTCGGTCGGTTCGGTCATCGCATTGAGCGCCATGGTGTCGGCGTGGTTCGCGGTCAACAACCCCGACCAGATATGGCTAGGGTTCGGGCTCGGTGTCCTCGTCGGGCTCGCCGTCGGAGCGGTCAACGGTCTGCTCGTGGCCAGGTTCAACATCGCACCGTTCGTCGCCACACTGTCCACGTTGACCGCGGCGAGTGGTCTGGCCTACGCCGTCGGTAAGGGCGCTCCCATCCAGGGAATCCCGTCCGCATACGGAGAACTCGCCAACACCCGGATCTTCGGCCTGCCGCTGCCGGTGTGGCTCATGATCATCGGTTTGATCATCGTCGGCGTCATCCTGCACAAGCTCAGCTTCGGAACCAGGATTTACGCCGTCGGCGGTAACCCGATCGCGGCCGAGATCGCCGGTATCAAGGTGACCCGTGTCCGCTTCCAGGTGTACGCGATCTCCGGTCTGCTGGCCGGTATCTCCGGAGTGCTCCTGTCGTCACGAGTGGTCAACGCCGCTCCCAGCCTCGGTGCCGGTTACGAACTCGACGCCATCGCGGCCGTCGTCATCGGCGGCGCCAGCCTCTTCGGCGGCCGAGGCAGTGTCTGGGGCACCGCCATCGGGCTGTTGCTCATCCAAACCCTCAACAACGGGCTCGACATCATGCTCATCCCCTCGTACTGGCAGGACGTCATCAAGGGTGTGCTGATCGCCGCCGCCGTCGGTGTCGACGTTGCCGTCACACGACGAATGAGCAGATAGTCGCCCCGCCGACATCACGCCCCCAATGGGAACCACGAAAGGAAAACCAATGACAACATTGAAAAGGCGGGCCGCAGCAGTAGCCGCAGCCGCAGTCCTCACCGTCGGTATCGCCGGGTGCTCCGACGCCGCCGACGACGACACCATTCGCATCGGTGTCACCGTCTACGGCCAGGACAACTTCGCCACCCAGGGCAAGGAGGGCATCGAAGCCTACGCCGAGGCCCGTGACATCGAACTGCTGTGGAACTCCGCCAACGGTGACGTCGCCGCGCAGGCCGACCAGATCGACCAGTACATCAACGCCGGCGTCGACGCGATCCTCGTCGCCCCGGTCCAGTTCGACTCGCTTGCGCCGCAGTTGAAGGCGGCCAAGGACGCCGGCATCAAGATCGGTTTTGTCAACGCAACGGTGCAGGACGACAGTTCCGTCGACGTGGCCGTGCTCCCCGACAACGTGGCCGCCGGACGGCAGGCCGCGCAGATGATGATGGACCATCTTGACGGCAGCGGCAAGGTCGCCATCCTGCAGTGTCTCCTGGGTGCCTCGTACGAGATCGACCGCACCAAGGGCATGGAAGAGGTCATCGCCGAGTACCCCGACGTCGAAGTGGTCGCCAAGGACGGTGCTCCCAACATCGCCGAGGCCACCGAGAAGGTCAAGAACTGGATGACCGCAGTGGACCAGATCGACGGGGTCATCGCCTGTGGTGACGAGATCGGCCTGGGTGCTTTGCAGGCGGCCAACGAAGCCGGCAAGGACATCGCGGTTGTCGGTGTCGACGCCACCGAGGACGGCTTGAACGCCATCAAGGACGGCCGTTTCATCGGTTCGCAGATGCAGCACGCTCGCACCGAGTTCGCCGCCGGTCTCGCCGCGGTGTACCACCTGGCTCTGGGTGAGGACATGGACGAGCTCTACACCTACACGATGGCACCGGTGACCGCCGAGAACGTCGACGAGTTCTACGTCAACGTCGTGTCCGACAAGGACGCTTTCCTGGATCGGATCGCCGATGTCGTGGACCGGAACCTCGAATCCGGCCGAATCGAAGATGAAAGTTAGGGTCACATCGTTCCGCCGGACGCCTCGGGTCGGCTGAGGCGTCCGGCCTCCCCTCGGCGCGCGTCGCCATCAACGCATGGAAGCGAAGTAGCAGCCTATGAACGGTACCGACCCGACGGTGAAGGCACGTCCCACGCGACAGTCTCTTGCCGACAGCATCTACGAGATCCTTCTCAACCAGTTGATCGAGGGCACGATCCAAGCCGGGTCCTCTATCAACATCGACTCGTTGTCAAGAGACCTGGCCGTGTCTCCGACTCCCATACGGGAGGCACTGGCCCGGCTTGAAGCCACGGGCCTGGTGGAGCGCCAAGCCCTGCGGGGCTATCAGGCCGCTCCCCTGTTCACCACCGAGCAGCTGGTCCAACTGATGGAGGCACGGTTGGTCCTTGAGGCGCCGTTGGCGCGGTACGCGTGTCTCAACACCGACAAGAACTTCATCGAAACGTTGCGCGCCAACGTCGAGGAGATGCGGCGTCTGTCCGTCAGCCCGGAACGCGGACACCACAGCCAATACCGCGACATCGACGAACAGTTTCACGACCTGTTGGCGCAGCAGGCCGACAACCCGTTTCTGTTCCGTGCCTACAAATCGTTGGAAGCGCACGTTCAACGCTTTCGGTTGTTCGGCGCCACGGGAAGTTCCGACATGGAACATGCCGTGGCCGAACACACCGTCATCATCGAGGCCCTGGTCGCCGGCGACGCGGACAACGTGTACGCGGCGATGCGCGAGCACATCGAACACGTCAAAATGCGCTCCATCAGGGACCGTGAACGCATCAACAACGGTTAACGCAGGCCCCTTCACATAGGAAGACATATCTCACCGCCATGATGAGCAACGTTTCGCGCACTCAGTCTGGAATCCGCACGGTCGTGCTCGACGACGACCCGACAGGCACCCAAAGCGCGACCGGGGTGCGTGTGCTTTTCTCCTGGGACGAGGCCTGTCTTCGTGACGCGTTCTCCGAGAGCTCCAGTGTCTACGTCTTGACCAACACACGGTCGATCGACGAATCCGATGCGGTCGCCCTGGTGCGACGCGTCCGCGACAACGCCCGCGCGGCGGCGGCGTCGCTGGGGGTATCGGTCCGGTTCGTTCTCCGTGGTGACTCCACACTCCGCGGACACGTGTTCGCCGAGTCGGATCAGTTCATGGGCCCCGACGCGATCATGGTCTTCGTCCCCGCCTTCCCCGAAGGAGGACGGCGAACGATCGACAACGTCCACTACGTGAAAATCGACGGAGTCGACACCCCGGCCCACAAAACCGAGTTCGCCGACGACCCCGTGTTTCCCTTCGGCAGCGGGACGTTGGTCGACTACGTCGAAGAGAAATCGTCCCGGACTCCCGTGCGAGCGTCCCTCGACTCCGTGCGATCGACCGAATTCGCGCGACTGCTGCGCGAAGCGCCCGCCGGTAGCGTCGTCCTTCCCGATGTAGACAACGACGACGACATCGCCCGCATCGGTGCGGCCATACGCGAAGTCGGCGACACCGGACGCGACATCGTCGTCCGGTGTGGGGCACCGTTGGCCGCCGAACTCGCCGGTGTCGTCAGCACCGGGCCCTTCACCCCCGAAGACAAGGCCCCCCGCTCGACTCTTCTGGTGTGCGGTTCCCACACCGCTGCGGCGGGCAGCCAACTGGCGGCCGTCGAACAGCGTTGGGGACCGTCGCTTGTACTCAGCACACCCGACGCCCTCGCCGATCCGGTGGCCGCCGGGAAAGCGTTGGCGGTGCAGGCCGGGCAGCGGCTCGCGGACAGTCCGATCGTCGTCATCGCCTCGGAGCGGCATCGTCGACCCGAGCACGGCACCCTGGAACACGGTCGCCGCGTCATGCAGGCGCTGATCACGTGCGTCGCCGACCTCGTCGAGCATGTCGATCTGGTTGTCTCAAAGGGCGGCATCACGTCGGCCGAGGTGGCCGGCGCCGGTATCGGCGCCGAATCGGCATGGGTGCAGGGCCAGATCCGGCCGGGTGTGTCGGTGTGGAAGCTGACAGACCGTGCCTCACGTCCACTCGATTACGTCGTCGTTCCCGGAAACGTCGGTTCACGTAACACGCTGGTGGACATCGTCGACGCCTACGGCGTCTCCTCCACCGGCGACCCCGTCAACGCTGCGAAACGGTAGACCACCCCCTACCTCGGCGTTGCGGTGGTGGCCGCAACGCCGAGGATGTATCAGTAGTACACCGCCAGACGTCCGCGGGGACCGTCGACGACCTCGACCGGTGTCTCGAACACGCGGGTGAGCACGTCATCGGTCATGATCTCCTCAGGGGTCCCGTACTCGACGACCCGCCCGTCCTTCATGGCGCAGATCCGATCGGCGTAATGCCCGGCGAAGTTGATGTCGTGAAGAACGATGACGACGGTGCGGCCCAGTTCGGTGGCCGCGCGACGCAGATGCCGCATCATCTGGACCGAATGTTGCATGTCCAGGTTGTTCAGGGGCTCGTCAAGAAGCACATAGTCGGTGTCCTGAGCCAGCACCATCGCCACGTAGGCGCGTTGCCGTTGACCGCCGGACAGTTCGTCGAGGTAACGGCCCTCGAGTTCCTCCAGCCCGAGAAAGTCGATCGCGCGGCTGACCATCTCTTCGTCGACGGTGGTCAACCGTCCTCTGCTGTACGGGAACCGGCCGAAAGCCACAAGTTGACGCACCGTCAACCGCGTGACGAAGTGGTTCTCCTGTCGGAGGATCGACACGATTTTCGCGAGGTCCTTCGAATTGGTCGTCGCGACGTCGTACCCGGCGACCTCGATGACACCTTCGTCCATGCCCATGAGACGACCGACCATCGTCAACAGCGTTGATTTTCCGGCCCCGTTGGGACCCACGAGGGCTGTGACGCCGCCGACGGGGATGGTCACGTCGACCGGTCCGATGGCGACTTCGGCGGAGTACCGCTTCAACACCGATGTCAGTGTGATCACAGTCGTCCCTTTCTGAGGAGGTAAACGAGGAAGAAGCCGCCACCGGCGATTTCGATGATGATGCCCACCGACCCCTGGGCGTAGAAGATGTTCTTCAGCACGAAGTACGCGCCCGCCAGCGTGACGAAACCGAGAAGCCAGGCCATGGGGAACACGTACCGGTGATCGTGGGTGTTGGCCAGCTGGTAAGAGATCATTGCGACCACGAAACCGAGGAACATCATGGGCCCGACCAGTGCGGTGGAGACGGCCATGAGGACCGACACGAGCAACAGGACGACGATGCTTTGTGAACGATGGTTGACACCGAGGTTGATCGACGTCTGTCGTCCCAGGGCCAGAACGTTGAGTCGGGGCGCTATGAGCCAGAGTCCGCTCCCGGCGAGCACGACCAGTGGGATGGAGATCCACAGGTAGGAGACGTCCGCGTTGGCGATATTGCCGATGAGTCGAGCGGTGAGGATGTCGAATTCGCTCGGCGTCAAGAGCCGTTGCATGAATGTCGACAGTGCACCCAGCCCACCGCCGAGAATGATGCCGATGAGCAGCATCACCTGCATGTTCCCGTATTTGCCGGTCAGGAGCCAGCCGTAAAGCAGGGCGGCGAACAGGACCATGAGAAGGATCTGCCCGAGGAACTGTGGGACGCCCTGTACCGCGATGACACCGGCTCCACCGATGAAGAACACCGCGGAGGTCTGCACAAGCGCGTAGAGGGATTCAAATCCCATGATCGACGGCGTGATGATCCGGTTGTTCGCAACCGTTTGGAACGCGACCGTGGCCGTGGCCTGGCAGAACCCGACGATGAGTATGACGACGAGGTTCGTCGAACGCATCTTCGCGATGATCCAAAAACCCTCGGTGTCCATGGGCATCGGGTTGTCCCAGGCGAGGTTCCCAAACGCCAGTAGGAGCGCGAGAACCCCGAGAACGGCGATGATCTTGAAATAACGCCGTCGAGCCCGAGCGTCCGGCAGTGATCGGGAGTGGCGCACCGGTGGCTTGGTGTGCGCTTTCTCGACGGGATTCGTCAACGGTGGTGTGGTCCGAGCCGGCGCGGACCACACCGTCTGCAGGGTGCTTTTGGAGGGGCTTTGTTCAGACACGACGGCGTCCCCTGAGAAGAAGGATGATGAAGACGACGGCGCCCACGACCGCCAGGATCAGCGAGACGGGAACCTCGAACGGCATGATGACGACTCGTCCGATGATGTCGCACACCGTGACGACCGCGATGCCGACCAAACACACCCACGGCAGGTTGGACCGGAGGTCGTCGCCGCGGGTCATCGACACGATGTTGGGGACGATGAGACCCAGAAACGGTAGGTTTCCGACGACGACGGTGACGACGCCGGTCGCCACGGCGATAAGCCCGGTGCCGATGAGGACGACCCGTCGATAGTTCAGTCCGACGTTGGTGGCGATCTCCTCGCCCAACCCGGCGACGGTGAAACGGTCCGCCACAAAGAACACGACCACGATGACGACCGCGACGGTCCACAACGGTTCATACTGGCCGCGCAGCATCGACGTGAACGATCCGGCGAACCAGATTCCCATGCTCTGCAACATGTTCGTCGACAGCGCGATATAGCTGGAGAACGCGCCCACGACCGCGGCGAGCATCATTCCGACGATCGGCACGATCACCGACGACTTCAACGTCACATGGCGAAGAAATGCGAAGAACACCATTGTTCCGATGAACGCCATGATGATGGCGCCGGTCATCTTCGTCGCCAGGGACGCTTCCGGCATTACGATCATGATGATCAGAAGTCCGAGCCCGGCCCACTCCGTGGTCCCGGTCGTGGTGGGCTCGACGAACCGGTTCTGGGTGAGCAGTTGCATGACGAGGCCGCACATCGCCATCGCCGCACCGGCCAGCACGAGTGCGAGTGTGCGCGGGATCCGCGTGATGAAGAACATTTCGGTGCCGTCTTCGGCCCCGATCACGTCATAGACACCGACGAACAGTGACAACACGACGAGAGCTGCCGTGCCGATGAGGCCGAGCAGCAGCGGCCATGTCATTAGACGGCCCTTGGGGACACGGGATCGGTGTCTCACGGGTGGCGGTTCCGGGACCGCCTCGCTTGTCTCGGCCTGATCTGAGGCTGTCATAGGTGAGCTTTCGTGTTCCTTCGACAGAGAAACCGAAGCGCCGAAGTGTCCGTTAAGGAATGGCGGCGTCTCCGGACGTGCGGATGGGGCTCACCGAGAGTTCCCGGTAAGCCCCACTCGAGTACGGACCGAAGGTCATCAGCCTTCCATGGCGTCGGCGATGCTGTTGAAGAACGCCGTGTACGTCTGGATGCCCTCGTTCAGGTAGGTGAACTGCGGCATGTAGACGATGCTGCCCTCCTTGACGGCGGTAACGTTCTTCAATGCCTCGGAGTCGGCCAGGATGTCGCTGGCCGGGGTGTAGTCGTCACCACTGTTGGCGCTCACGGCCGCGTCACGGTCCATCGCCAGGATCCAGTCCGGGTTGGAGTCGGCGATCGCCTCGACGGAGATGTCGTCGCCGGTGTCAACGCTGGAGCTGTCCTCGGGAGCCTCGATGGACGGGGTCAGTCCCAGGATGTCGTAGACGGGACCGAGGGTCCGGCCGACGGTCGGGGCGGAGTAGTTGATGTCGCCACCGGAGGTGATGACGGACATGACGGTCTGTTCGGAGTCGTAAGCGGCCTTGACCCGCTCGACGGCGGCGTCGAACTCGTCGATGAGGGCCTGCGCGTCCTCTTCGTGGCCGAAGATTTGACCGAGCACCTCGGTCTGGCGCTTCAGTTCCTCACCGAAGTCCTCGCCGTCACGCGGATCGAGCTCGACGAGGGCGGCGTCGGGAACGTATCCGGCGATGTCGTCGTAGTACTGCGCGAACCGCTGTCCGTTGATGACCAGGTCCGGTTGCGCTGCGACGATGGCCTCGAGGTCGGGTTCACGGTGGCTGCCGAGGTCCACGATCGAGTCGTCGTCCTTGTAGGAGCGCTCCGGGTCCATGAGCGACACGGCTCCGGCGCTGAGCTTGATGCCCCAGTCGTCGAGGGTCTGGAAGATGCGGTTGTCGGTGGCGACCACGCTGGTGGCCTCGGCCGGAACCTCGACGGTGCCGTGGTTGTCGGTGATTTCGATCGTGGCGCTGTTGTCGCTGGAGTCGTCTGCAGCGGTGTCCCCGCCGCAGGCGCTCACTGCCAGAGCGAGAACCGCGGTTCCCGCGACGACCGCTGCACGGCGGCGCTTGGTGATCATGGTGAAGGTTCTCCTTCAGGGTTGTCGGGAGGTTTCGCCGGGGGCTCTCCCGTAGTGGTGGTGCAGTCATGCGAGAGTCATTCGACCCCGTTATCAAGCGCGCGCCGGGGAACTGACCCACTATTAGGCTAGGCTAACCTTCAGCATCTGTGGGGTGGCGTGGGGGGGTCGAATACCCGGCCAAGCCGGAACCGTCTCGACCTGCGGTTCCGATGAACCGGCCCTCCCGGCAGCCACCAACCGGCTTTTACTTTGATGCACATCACAGCGGGTCGACGACGGACCTATTCGGGCCACGAGACGTCGGCGTTGGGCACCCAACCACAGGTCTGACCACCGTCGTCCCGTGTCACACGCGCCGGCAACAGACCGTCACGTCGCCCGTCCTGCCCCCACGCGACCTCAGCGGTCATCCCATCACCGTCCACACCGATTCGAGGCGCATCCGGACTGTTCGCGACCCTCACGACCGTCGGATCCTCCACGATGACCGAACTCTCCGACGAAAACAGGCAGGTGTGGGCGGCACCGTACGACGGCTCGTTGCGCACCAGCCAATCCTCGTACAGCGCCAACCGAATCGTCTCCTCCTCGCGAATGCTCCCACCGGCCTCGTGCACGCCCACGCTGGACGAGATGGTCATACGCAGACCGTCGTCGGCCCACATCTCCTCGACCACGTGCCCCCACAGGCCCTGGTGGAAGCCGTAACCGAACACGATCGAATCGACCTGCACCGGTCCGTCCGAAGACTGCCGCCACGCCACCACCAACGATTGGAAATCGTGAGCGTTCATGTACCCCGCCATGTCGATCACCATCACCGCGTCAAGCAGCCCATCGTTGTTCAGATCGGCGAACACAGGCTCGCGAGCCGTGACGGTGACGTCCCCCATGTACGTATCGGATACATTCGGCGACAGCGTGGCCTCCCCGTTGGTCAACGTGAGCTCGTCGACCACCACCCCGGTGTTGGACAGCCACGGCTGTGCGGCATCAAGCTCGGTCACCGTCACATCGGCGAAATCCACGTCCCGGATGGACTCGTCCACCACGCCGACCGGCGGCACTCCCGTCATCGGCGCGGATTCACCGACTCCGCCGGTCGAGACGGCCACGACAAACCCGGCCGCCAGGCCCGCGGCCACCACTCCGGCCCCGACTTTCAGCAGCATCCCGACAGTGGACGCCTTCGACCTTCCTGCGGTCGGCGGCGGCGCCATCACGACCGCGGGGGCACCAGAAGCCGCCGGCAATCCGATATCGGCGGCCTCGACCGCGTCTCGCATGCGGTCGTCTCGCGACGATGAGGGCTGCACGGACATAAGTCCATTCTGCATAACGACGGTCTTCGCCGCCAGACCGCAGACCGAATAACCGGCTCAACGGCACCTCGGCGTCCACACGCGTCAACTTGTGCGGATTCGCCACGGCGTAGATCTTCGTGATCCTGCCGCCTTCGACCACCAGCCCGGTCACGCCGGTCACCCGCCCGTCGACCTCGTATCTGGCGCCGCGAGCACCGTTAATCCACAAGGGTGTCACGGTGATCCCCGGATAGGTGTCAAACAGAAGAGCGAAAAGTTGTCTGATCTTGTTCACGCCGGTAATCGGACGGAACGCGGCCTCGACGACCCCGCCGCCGTCGGCGACCACCACGACATCGGGCGCCAACGTATCCATCAACGCGCCGAGGTCTCCACCTCGTACCGCCTCCAGGAAACGTTCCACGACCTGCTTCTGCTCGGTCGCGCTGACCGACACCCGCGGCCGACGTGCCGCGACATGGTCCCGCGAACGCCGTGCAATCTGCCGGACGGCCGCCGACGACTTGTCCACGGCGCGGGCGATCTCCTCATACGGCATGTCGAATACCTCGCGCAGTACGAACACCGCGCGCTCGGTCGGCGTCAACGTCTCCAAGACCGTCAACATCGCCATCGAGACGCTTTCGGCCAACTCGACGTCTTCGGCCACGTCGGGACCGGTCAACAACGGTTCGGGCAACCATTCACCCACATAGTCCTCACGACGACGCGCCAACGTGCGCAACCGGTTGAGTGCCAGTCGGGTCACGATCCGCACCAGATACGCACGCGGGTCTCGTACCTCGTCGGTGGTATCCCGTTTCGCCCAACGCAACCACGTCTCCTGAACAACGTCCTCGGCGTCGGCCGCCGAACCCAGCATTTCGTAGGCCACGGTGAACAGGAGACTGCGGTGATCGGTGTACGGATCCGTCATGACGACCGTACCGACGACGGTCGACGCAACGCGGGAAGACCGCACGCGTCCGACAATCCCTCGGCCTCGATCCCCAGGGCGACGTTGGTCCGCGCCATCTGGTTGGCCACTCCTATGAACGTGGTCAACTCGATGAGCGCCGCGGGACCCAATTTGTCGAGCAACCGCGCCGACAACACATCGGTGACGGCGGGCGGTGTCTGCGACATCGCCTCAGCGTACTCAAGAACGTCACGCTCCAACGGCGTAAACACATCCGACTCGCGCCACCGTGGAATATCGCGTGCCTTGACGAGGTCGAGCCCTTCGTTGCGCGCCTGAAAGTAACCGAAGTCGAGGCAGAACGAGCAACCCAACAATGACGCCACCGCCATGTGAGCGTAGGACTTCAGGTTCCGGTCACACACGTTCCAGGCTCTCGACCTGTGTCCGACCGATAGGCTGGTCTTCATGACCTTTTTGTGGTGCCACATCACTCCCAACGACTCGGGCACCTTCCCCAACATCTTGCGCGAGAGCCTCTTCACGATCGCACCGTAGAGACCGGTTACCTCGGTGGCCGGGATACGTGTACTACTCATGTCTCCTCCTTGCGAAACGGTCTTGTCATGAAGACACCGCAGCGCCCCGGAATGTGACAGGCACCGACGGGTGGGAAGCTCGTGCATTGTTAATGTGACCGGTGTGACCTCCCCACCGTTGGTGGTCGATTTCGGTACGTCCCACACCGTGTCGGGCATTCACCAAACCGGGTTCACCCCTCTCCTCATCGACGGGTCCCCACTGTTGCCTTCGGCGGTGTTCGCCGAAGCCGACGGCACTCTGACCGTGGGCCGCGACGCCGTCAACTCGGTGCGCATCGACCCCGCCCGTTTCGAACCCACCCCCAAGCGCCGCATCGACGACAGGACCGTACTCCTCGGCGACCGGGAATTTTCGGTGACCGACCTCATCGCGGCCGTGCTGAGACGGGTCACCGACGAATATCGCCGTGTTGTCGGAACACCACCAACATCGGTGACCCTCACGCACCCGGCGGCATGGGGGCCCACTCGTCGGCTCGTCCTGGTCGACGCCGCCACCACGGCCGGTATCAACACACCGACCCTTGTAGCCGAACCGATCGCGGCTGCCGCTCATTTCGCCCACAACCACGACGTGGCCACCGGTTCCGCGGTCGTGGTCGCGGATTTCGGGGGCGGCACGTTCGACTGCAGCCTGGTGCGACGTACCGCCACCGGTTTCGACGTCATCACCGCAGACGGCCACGACCACCTCGGCGGCATCGACGTCGACGAAGCCGTCGTCACGCATATACGGTCCCAGGTCGACGGCGACGGCTGGTCCCGGCTGGTCACACCCACGACACCGTCCGACCGCCGACACCGACGCAGCCTGTACGACGACGTACGGTCGGCAAAGGAACGGTTGTCCCGCAGAGAAAGCGCCGACCTATATCTTCCGGTGCTGGACCGCGACGTTCACCTGACGCGCCGCGAGCTCGAACAGCTGGCCACCCCGCTGGTCGAACGAGCCACCGCGATCACCCAAGCCGTTCTGCGCCTATCCGACGTTGATCCTTCAACCATCATCGGGCTGTTCCTCGTAGGTGGCGGAAGCCGCATGCCGTTGGCGGCGACCATGCTTCACCGCGCGACAGGCCTGGCCCCGACCGTGGTGGACCAGCCGGAAACGGCCGTCGCGCAGGGCGCGCTGTCGGCGGCGAGCCGGTTGAGGGAAACGCCCTCCCCACGGCGCACCGCGCAACCGATGCAACACGATCCGGTCGGTCGCAGCGGCGCGACCCCAGATACGTCCTCAGCGGATATTATGCGGGCCGCGTCGGCACCGGCGCCCGCCGTGACCACGCCGACACCGGACACGATCGCGCCACAGCCCCAAACCGATGCCGCACATACCGGCTCTCTTTCGCCTGCGCCCAAACGATTGTGGTTGGTGGCGATCCTCATTCTGCTCAACACGCTTCTGACGATCGTCTACAACAACCACTATTACGGAAGCGTCTATCTCGACGTTTTCTTCGGGTTCGTTTTGCTCACCTCGGCCGCGCTTCTCCTGGTGCGGCGTACCGTCGCCCTGTGGGGCTGCGTGATCATCAATATTCTCGTCGGTGTCTGGCCCTGGGTGTAGAGATGGACATACTGTTCGGCGACATGCGGTTGAGCCCGCGGCGCCTCAGCTGTCCGCTCCGCCGACACACCGCCCGTTACACATCGTCGACGCACGGCGCCTCCCCATGACCGCGCAACACAACAGACAGACAACCGAAGGGACGACGTGGATATCGGAGTCCTGGCCTCGATGGGTATGACCGCCACCGCCGTCGGCGCCGTGGCACTTCTGTTGACGCGCCCCGCCCGTCGATGGTTCACCTCCGGTAAGCGCCGCGACGGCACCCGGCTGTAGCCCCTCGGCGTTCCCGTACGGTCTCGCGCAACACCTGCGAGGGGCGGCGATCCGGGCGCACAAGAACACGACGGCGACGAAGCCCCGGCCGGCCGCCTGGCCGAACAAAGGCGCCGGTACGGGGGTTCCGTCGGTCTCGCACGGCAATGTGCGACCACCCACCGACAGGGTGGTCCAGACGGATGACCACGCCTCAATACGCAACGGGGCCGTGACGACCACGGCCGTCGGTATCAACGCTCGCAGGCCGACGAACGTCCCGCCGTGGCGGTCGCGGACGAACACCGGGGTCGGCCGGACCGCGAAAACCCGCACGCCCGTCGCGCGCCACCGAAGTCGGGCTCACCGCAGCGACGAACGCACGGCACACGGTCGGCCGTGTGCACATACCGACGGTTTCCGTCCGTCGATCGTCACACGGCCGACCATGTCTCGGTGTTATCGGTCGTCGCGGAGGTTTCCTCCCCAATCGTCGACGACCAGGCCGTCGGCTCCCATGAACCGGTGGCCCAACGTTCCGTCGTTGGAGCGGTAGAAGACGTGGTGCTGTCCACCGACGGACAATCCGACGGGGTCGCCGGCGACGACGCCGACCGCACCCCAGTTGTCATAGGACGGTTCGATTCCAGGCCACCAGTACCAGTGGATCAGGTCGCCGTCGGCGGTGCGGCCGAAGATGTGCTGCTGATCGCCGTGGACGAACGCGTGCGGGTCGCCGACGAATTCGCCGCCGGCCCAGACGCCACCGTCCAGTGTGCCGCTGGGGTCGTTGAAGAACCGGTGCTGCAGGTGGCCGTCGGTGTTGCGGAAGAAGATGTGGTGTTGGTTGCCGTAGGAGAATCCGGTGATGTCGGAGGCGACACCCGAGGTGATGCCCCAGTCGTCGACTCCGGGTTCGATTCCGGGCCACCAGTACCAGTGTTTGAGTCCACCGTCGGCGGTGCGGGCGAAGACGTGCTGTTGGTCCTTGTGGACGAAGGCGTAGGGGTTGCCGACGAATTCCCCACCGGGCCAGACACCGGAACGCACTTGTTTGTCCGCCGCGTCGTACCACCGGTGTTCGAGGTTTCCGTCCGGGTTGCGGAAGAAGACGTGCTGCTGTGTGCGGTAGGCGAACCCCGTCGGATCGGACTTCACCTTGCCTTCGGTGCCCCAGTGGTCAAGGCCGGGCGTGGCGTTGCCGGACCGGAACCAGTGCAGCAGCGTGTCGTTTGTGCCGCGCGCGAAGACGTGCTGGAGGTCGTCGTGGAAGTAACCGAACGGTTGCCCGACGATGTCTCCACCGAAGTTCTGGTCGGTGACTCCGGCCGACGGCGACCAGGAGATGTCGGTCAGGTTGCCCGACGGGGTGACACCGACGAAATGCTGGGCGTGTCCGACGAGGTAGGCCTGTCCGGCAAGGCTGTCGCCGCTCCCACCGCAGTTTCCACTCGTGTGGTGCGAAATGGCCGGGCTGTACCGCAAAGCCACACCGTCGAGGATGATGCGCTGGTTGGCACCGTCGGCGGTCTGTTCGTAGTGAAGGTGCGGGCCGGTCGAGTTACCGGTGCTGCCGACTCTGCCGATCTCCTGGCCCGTGGTGACGTACTGGCCGTGAGAAACGCTGACACTGTGAAGGTGTGCGGTCAGGGTCGTCCAGCCGCCGCCGTGGTGAATGACCACGTAGTTGCCGTATCCGCCTCCGCTGTGGACGTGTGCGGTTCCGGGTGCGGTGGCGAGGGCGGGCGTGTTGAAGTCGGCGCCTCCGGGGAGGCTGAAGTCCAGGGCGTTGTACACCTCGGAGGAGTGGTGGTAGTACTGGCGGCTTTCACCACACGGCCAGGGGGATCGGAAGTCGGGGCGTGGACCTGCGGCGTTGGCCGGTGACGTGACGACCATCGTCGCCAACATCGTGACCACGGCGGTGGCCAACAACATAAGTCGTCGGCGCAGCGTGTTGGGGCGTTTCACGGCGGCATCCTTTAAGGGCTGAATGGGGGCGGCATAACGGTATACCGTCGTCCGGGCAGACGACGGCGTCAGGATATAGACAAAGCCGGATCAGAGCAAGATCGATCGGCGTCAAACCCTGCGCCACATGACGACCGACGACTCCAGCGCCGCGGCGATCGTCTCTCCGGCGGGGCCGAACGCCACGCCGCGCACGTGCCCGTCCTCGTGCGACAGGGTGTCGATGTACTCCCGGGTGTGAGCGTTCCACAACCAAACGCCCCGGGTTTCCACTGTGCCTTCGGTATTTCCGCCGGAGGCCA